>JAMOQN010000172.1 GCA_027063985.1 Desulfohalobiaceae bacterium | reverse complement strand
CTCAATAGCTGACTTACTAACATTGGCACACGAAAAAAAATCTGCCCCAATCCTAGTAATTGGTGACGTAATGCTCGACCATTATCAATATGGTAGAGTGGAACGGATATCCCCAGAGGCACCAGTCCCAGTTGTGCATATTGAATCAGAAGAGTTTAAGCTAGGGGGAGCAGCCAATGTAGCAAATAATATAAATAAACTTAATGGGAAAACTTATCTAATGGGCGTTATTGGAGAAGATCGAAATGGGCGCATCCTGGAAAAACTACTTTGTGATAACAATATATCTAATACACTCTTAAAAAAAAAGGATTACACCACCAGTACAAAAACACGAATTGTGGCCAAGAGCCAACAGTTGCTCAGGATAGACAGGGAATTAACCTCAGTGGATTATTCTGGCGAATTAGCTGAAATCGTAAAAAAGGTTATGAACAATTACAAGGTCATTGTAATATCAGACTATGGTAAAGGAGCCATAGGTAAACCGCTTTTAGACACCCTGGCTCAATCATCTTCATTGGTCTTAATAGATCCCAAACAAAAAAATTTTCTAACTTATAAAGAACCTTACATTATCACGCCAAATAAAAAAGAAGCAGAAAATTTTAGTGGCATACATATAGATGGAAAACAGAGCTTACTTAAGGCTGGTTATACTATATTAAAAAAAACAGGGGCTTATAACTTACTGATAACACTAGGACAAGAAGGGATGGTGTTATTTAAAAATCAAGGGGAAGTTGTTCTGCATCTTCCAGCTCTAGGCAGAAAGGTCTATGATGTTACAGGAGCAGGAGACACCGTCTTATCAGCCATTGCACTGGGACTGTCAAAAAAAATGTCTTTAGTGGAATCATGTATTTTTGCCAATATATGCGCTGGCATTGTAGTTGGAAAGAGAGGGACGGCATTTCCCACGTGGGATGAAATTTTTCTTAATTCTAACAAATGGCAAGATTATTTAAAAATAACTCAATGGAAGCAGCAAACGCAATAATTGAAGTAAACAACCTTTACCATTACTTTGGGAAAAAGAAAATTCTAGAAAAGTTAAACCTGGCAATTCCAAAGGGTTCATTTGTCTTTCTCACAGGAAGTACTGGTTCAGGTAAATCCACATTTTTAAAAATTTTGCACGCAGAACTAGCTCCAACAGCAGGCCTAGTGAGAGTTGAAAATTTCGTAATAGGCCCTAAAAACAAACCCAAGATTCATCTCTTTAGAAGATGCGTCCAGATGATATATCAAGACTTTGAAATATTAGATGATTACTCGGTAAAACAAAACATAGAGATTCCTCTAAGGTGCATGGGCATTAGCAAAAAAAACAGACAAAAACGCATTGAGGTGTTACTAAAAGTACTAGAATTAGAGGAAGTCAAAGACACTCCATCAATTTTTTTATCAGGTGGAGAAAAACAACGAGTGGCCATTGCTCGGGCAATATCAACAAGTCCTAAAATTCTACTTGCAGATGAGCCAACAGGCAATTTGGATAAAAGAATGGCAAAGAGAATTATGAAGATTTTATCCCATTTTAACAAACATGGAACCACTATCATTGTTGCAACGCATTCCATTGAACTTAAAAGCCTTGTGGAAAATCCAATACATCTCACTATTAGCGATTCCACCATCCAGGAGATTAAGTAATGTCTTATACTGCATGTTTATTTGAACAATTTATGATGCTTATGAACCAAAAAAAATTACAACACTTGTTTTTGATTTTTGTTTTAACTATTATCTGTCTCTTGGTCTCAATCATTCTTTTGATTCATTACAATGGACTTAATTATTTAAAAAAAATTACTGCCAATGAGACCTTAATTATAACATGGGATAGCAAATATAATAAAGAAATAAAATCAGAACTAGACAAGCTAAAGGATAAATATAAAATACAGCAAATCAAAATCTTTTCTCCGCAAAAAGCCCTATCTATCTTAATGAAAGGAGAACAACTTCCAAAAAATGATTCCTCAAAAATGTATCAGATACTTCCATATACAGCTATTATCTCATGCAGAGAAAATAAAAATAATTTGCTAGCAATTAAAGATATTCTTAAAAAAAAGCCAGGAATAAAAAGGGTAATTATTGACGCATCTAAAATAGAGATAATAGATTCTATAAGATCAAATTACATTTATTTTTTAATTATAACTCTCTTTTTGCTCTTTTTTGCAAGTGGAGCACTGACCTTTTCCTATTCTTACATCTTAAAGCTGAGCAGGGCCAAAGAATTGTATATATTAAAATTGGTTGGTGCTTCAAATACATTCATAATAATTCCCTTCACATTGAAAGGGTTTTTGAGTGGAATATTAGCCTCTGCGTTTGGCCTTTTTATGACTAAAATCATTGTCCTTTACTTAAATAAACTTCTTAACACTCCCCCAATATGGATAAAAATAGATATGATACCAATTTCTTATTGTGTATTTATAACAATGGGAATAGTTTTTATTTCATGTATTGGGTCATTATTGGCAATTAACCCTCTTTTCAAAAAAGGAGTCTAACTATGAGAAGTGATAAGATGAAGAAGGGTCTGGAAAAGGCGCCCCACAGGAGTCTTATGTACGCAACAGGTCTAATAAAAGAAGAATTAGATAAACCCATTATTGGTGTTGTTAATTCTGCAAATGAATTAATTCCAGGACACGTGCATTTAAATCAAGTTACTGACGCTGTTAAGGCTGGTATAAGACTGGCTGGTGGTGTTCCACTGGAATTTCCCACAATTGGCGTATGTGATGGTATTGCAATGAACCACGAAGGAATGAAGATGAGCCTGCCAAGTAGAGAACTAATAGCAGATTCAATTGAGATAACGGCAACGGCTCACCCATTCGATGGACTTGTATGTGTCACAAATTGTGACAAGATAGTTCCTGGTATGCTTATGGCAATGCTTAGGCTAAACATACCCAGTCTAATAATTAGTGGTGGTCCAATGCTAGCTGGGCATATAAAGGATAAAACCGTCGATCTAATCAGCGTGTTCGAAGGAGTGGGCAGAGTGAAAAAAGGTGAGCTATCAGAAGCTGAGTTAAAAGAACTAGAGTTAAAGGCATGTCCTGGTTGTGGAAGTTGTTCTGGAATGTTTACTGCCAATTCCATGAACTGTCTATCAGAGGCCATTGGATTGGCCTTGCCTGGTAACGGCACCATTCCTGCGGTATTTGCAGAAAGACTCCGGCTAGCAAAATATGCAGGTATAAAAGTAATGGAGTTAATTGACAAAAATATCAGGCCAAGGGATATAGTTACTTTAGAGAGTGTAAAAAATGGAATAGCAGTGGATATGGCACTTGGCTGTTCTACAAATACTGTCCTGCATCTGCCAGCTGTATTTAGAGAAGCAGGAATTAATATTGATCTGGAAATTTTTGATGAAATAAGCAGGATTACACCTAACCTATGCAAATTATCCCCTGCTGGACCATACCACATTGAAGACCTGTACTATGCTGGTGGCATATATGGGGTAATGAGTGAACTTGATAAAAAAGGACTAATAAATAAAGATTGCCTAACAGTAACAGGCAAAACTGTTGGTGAAAATTTAGTGGAATTAGATGCAAAGGTGTTAGATCATGAGGTTATCAAACCAATTGATTCTCCACACTCAAATGAAGGTGGAATAGCTATTTTACGAGGTAATCTGGCACCTGATGGTTGCGTTGTAAAACAATCAGCAGTTTCACCAGAAATGATGAAGAGAACAGGAACAGCAAAGGTCTTTGATTCAGAAGAAGAGGCAGTAGCAGCAATACTTGGAGGGAAAATAAAAAAGGGAGATATAGTAGTTATTCGTTATGAAGGCCCAAAGGGAGGCCCAGGAATGAGGGAGATGTTAACTCCCACATCTGCCATCGCGGGTATGGGGCTTGACAAAGACGTTGCCCTAATAACAGATGGTCGGTTTAGCGGAGGCACAAGGGGAGCTGCAATAGGCCACGTATCCCCAGAAGCCCAAGAAGGTGGACCAATTGCGTATGTCATGGATGGTGACAAAATCCTAATTGATATTCCTAATAGAAAGATTGAACTCCTGGTGGACCAAGAGGAATTTAAGAAGAGAAAAGAATCAATAAAAATTAAGGAACCTGAGATTAAATCAAAACTCCTAAGAAGATATGCGAAACTTGCCTCATCTGCATCAAAAGGAGCAATATTTGAATAAAAAAGGCGCCATATGGCGCCTTTTTTTGGACCTATCCTACCAACTCACATATTTTTTTAAATATTCCTTCACCATCAAGTCCTAACATTGACCGAAGCTCTGACTGAGGACCATGCTCAATAAATCTATCGGGAATCCCTAAACGAATTATCCTTTTGCCAGAGAGCATATTATTGTCGTTCAAAAGTTCCAATATCCCTGCTGAAAAACCACCTATGAGGGCATTTTCTTCAACAATAATTATTTTATTAAAATTCTTTACTATCTCCAGAATCTCAGGTGGAAGAGGTTTTATAAATCTCGTATTGAAAACACATACGTCAACGCCAATTCTATCTTTTGCGAGAGTTGCAGCCTCCAGAGAATATTCAACCATACTACCAACTGCTATAATTAATAAATCATCACCTTGCCTTAAAATTTCCCCTTTGGGAACTGCAATTTTTTCATAACTATTTTGTAAATCAACGCCTTTTCCCCGGCCCCTAGGATATCTTATAGCAACAGGAGAATCCATTAATAGCGCTGTATACAACATATTTTGAAGTTCTCTTTCATCCTTTGGAGCCATAATAGTCATATTGGGAATAACCCTCAAAAAAGACAGATCAAAAGTTCCATGGTGAGTGGGACCATCCTCTCCAACAAGACCGCCCCTGTCTAAGCAAAATACAACAGGCAGGTTCTGGAGACACACATCATGAATTACTTGATCATACCCCCTTTGAAGAAAAGTTGAATATATGGCAACCACTGGCTTATATCCTTGTGCAGCCAGGCCCGCAGCAAAGGTAACAGCATGCTGCTCACATATGCCCACGTCAAAAAATCTATCTGGAAATTGTTGCATAAAACCACTAAGACCTGTTCCCTGAGGCATGGCTGCTGTTATGGCCACAATGCGCCTGTCCTTAGCAGCCAAATCGCATAAAGTGTCTCCAAAGACCTCGCTATAACTTGGTGGACGCTGCTCCTTTGACTTTACACCCTTTAACTTCCCAATTCCATGGAAAGACATTGGATCTTTTTCAGCAGGCGGATACCCCTTGCCCTTTTTTGTGAGAACATGAATTAAAACTGGTCTTTCTAATTCCTTTACTTCACTAAAGACCTTAACCATTTTTTTTATGTCATGACCATCAACTGGACCTATATAATAAAATCTGAACGCCTCAAATAATATACCTGGTGTAAAAAGATTTTTTAATGATTCTTCACTCCTGCGGGCATAGTTTAATATGTCTTCACCAACTCTAGGTATTTGCTTAAGCCACTTCTTTAAATCCTGTTTAAATTTTACAAATCTCTTATCAGCAAGCTTTCTACTTAAGAAGGCAGATAGAGCACCTACGTTTTTGGAAATAGACATCTCATTGTCATTCAAAACAACAATTAGATCCTTCTCAAGGTCCCCAGCATGATTAAGTGCCTCAAAGGCCATACCAGCTGTCATGGAACCATCGCCTATAACCGCAACTATCTTATGGTCCTCGCCCTTTAGATCTCTGGCAACAGCAAAACCAAGTGCAGCTGAAATAGATGTAGATGAATGTCCCACTCCAAAGAAATCATAGGGTGACTCCCCAATCCTGGGAAATCCACTTATTCCCCCGAGCTTTCTTAATGTCTTAAATTTTTCAATTCCCCTGGTAATAATCTTATGGGCATAAGCCTGATGGCCTACATCCCAAATCAACTTGTCTTTTTTAAAATTAAACACCTTATATAGGGCTAATGTTAAATCAACCACCCCTAAAGAAGGAGCCAAGTGTCCACCAGTCTTAACAACAGTACTTATTATTTGTCCCCTGATTTCCTCAGCCAATTGTCTCAGCTCTTCATAATCAAGTTCCATTATCTGTTCTGGCTCTTTTATCTGACTTAAAATCTCTTCTTTCATAGCATATATCCTATTTAGTCCTAGTCATGATATATGTTGCCACTGACTTTAAAAATTCTGCTTGTGGTGTTTTAAACACTGATATTGCAGAAATTGCCTCTTTTACACATTCCCAACCTAATCTCTTGCTCTCTTCTATGCCTAATAAAAAAGGGTAAGTACACTTACCCTTTTTTATATCACTGTAAGCTGGTTTTCCCATAATTTTTTCATCACCTTCTATATCCAATATGTCATCAGCAATTTGAAAGGCGAGACCAATCATTTTTCCGTATTCCCTTATCCTACTTATTTGTGAATCTGGAGAATTTGCCAAGATTGCCCCACATACACAAGCACTTTCTATAAACCGACCTGTCTTGAGTAAATGCATATGTTTTAACTCATCAAGGGTACAGTCATTTTTGCCTGTAAGCTCCAAATCTAACACTTGTCCTCCAACCATGCCTTGGGGACCTACTGCATCTATTATTTCCTTCATTGCTTTACTGATTAATTGGTTATTCAAATTACATGAGAGCATAAGTCTTATGGAATCAGTTAAAAGCGCATCCCCAGCCAAAATCGCTATACCATCTCCAAAAACCTTGTGATTAGTAGGTTTGCCCCTTCTAAAATCATCATCATCCATAGCAGGCAGGTCATCATGTATGAGAGAATAAGTATGAATCAGTTCCAAGGCACAGGCAAATGGTAAAATCTCTTTTACTGAATCAGTAAAAAGCTCATAACATACCATACACAATATGGGCCTAATCCTCTTTCCCCCAGCCATTAAGCTGTATTCCATGGAATCTTTTAGCGCCTTTGGAACAGCCTTAAGGGAATCCAGATAATGGACTAAAAATTCATCCACCCTTTTCCTATAAGATTCAAGCGCACATTTGAATTCTTTTTCATTCATCTACACTGCCATCCATGTTATCTTCCAATAGTTCTTTTGAATATACCTCTACCTGCTGTTTGGCTTTATAGATATATTCACGGAGTTTTTTGGCCAGCTCACAACCCTCTTTGTAAAGATCCATAGCCTTATCTAAAGATATATCTTCTTTTTCAAGTAGACCAACTATCTCCTTTAATCTGGCCATTGCGTCTTCAAAATTAAAATCTTCCATAACACTTACCATCCCATTTAACTAATTATGTTAGCTATCCTCTCGCCATCCTTAAACAAAATACCTACCTTATCACCAACTTCAATATCCTTAGCACTTACGACCACTTTTCCATCCAATGTCCTTACCAGACAATATCCCCTATTTATGGGCCTTTTGGGATCCCTCTCATTGACCATGTTTGCTAGTAAATCTATATCCTTTTCAAGCCTATCTAATTTTTTTGACATGATACCATTAAGTTCCCTTGTATTATAAATAAAATCCCTACTTGCTCTATTTAGGATTTCGTTAAACTGAATATGGAACCTATAAATTAGTTGATTTAGCTTATTTTCATTACTTTGGACCTTATCCCTCACTTCTGCCTCCATGCTATTAACCAGATTAAAAAAAGTATATTCAAGGTTTTTTAATTTCCTTTTTGGAGCAAAAGCTCTAAATTGGTCCAAATAGCCCTTTATCTTATCAATCCTCAATTTTATATAACGATGTATATTTATTGAAAGGGACGAGGTCAGAGTATCTAACATCTGGATATAATTATCTCTCGGATCCCATAGAAAATCTGCGACATAGGTAGGAGTTGCACATCTATAGTCAGCCACCATATCAGCAATTGTGTAATCAATTTCATGACCTATACCTGTAACAACTGGAATCTTTGATCGAAAAATCGCATCTGCAACTATTTCGGAATTAAACACATGTATATCCTCAAAACTCCCACCACCCCTAATTAGCACTAACACCTCTGACCAGTTTTCTAAATTGGCAATTTCTATCATTTTTGCAATTTCTTCTGGCGCATTCTCTCCTTGTACTAAAGACGGATATATCCTGATTGTATGATCCATCCCCCTCTCTTTTGCGACCCTTAAAAAATCCTGTATAGCAGCACCAGATAGGGCAGTAATTACTCCCACACGTTTTGGATTCCTCGGTATTGACTTCTTTTTTGAGGCGTCAAAATACCCTTTTTTTGCCAATTTTCGTTTTAACATTTCGAGCTCAATATAAAGATTCCCAATTCCAACGTCCTCGATAAATTCCACTATTAACTGATAGGTTCCCCTTTGGGAATAGACGCTTATTTTTCCAGCACAAAGAACACTCATTCCATTTTTTAAAGAATCAGGGGAAAGGTTTTGGCCTAAATTGTGATTTGATTTAAACCACACTGCAGATATAACGGATGACTGATCCTTTAAAGAAAAATATATATGTCCTGACCCTGGCCTTGAAAGATTAGATATCTCCCCCTTAATCCAGATTAAAGGAAATTCCTGCTCCAAAATAGTTCTAATGGTGAGAGTGAGCTCTGATACAGTATATACCTTCTTTGGAAAATCCAATTATGTGCTCCTTACTTTTCAGTCAAACTAAGACCCCACATATCCCATATTCGATTTCTGATGTCTTTAAATTGATCAACAAAATTATCTGCGTTTATTTTTAATACTGAACCATCTTTCCTATTTTTTACTTCTACATATCCATTACTTAAGCCCTTTTTCCCCACATAAATATGTATTGGAAAGCCAATCAAATCTGCATCTTTAAATTTAAAACCTGGTCTTAAATCTCTCTCATCCCATAGGACATCAATGCCTAGATTAGTGAGATTCTGATAAATTTCATTTGATGTCTTCATTACATTTTCATCCTTTATGTCTAGGGTAACAAGACAAACCTCAAATGGAGCTATAGAGGGTGGGAAAATAATCCCGTTTTTATCATGGTTTTGCTCTATTGCTGCAGCTATAATCCTGCTCACACCAATTCCATAACACCCCATGACCATGTATTTTTCTTTACCGTCTACATCAATATAAGTGGCATTCATTGCCTCTGAATATTTTGTACCCAATTTAAACACATGTCCAACCTCAATTCCTTTTAGGAACTTAAGCTTCCCACCACACTCAGGACAGGGATCGGTTTCTTTTACATTAACAATATCTAAAAATTCAGCATTCTTTATGTGTTCATTAATATCCAAATTTTTTAAGTGATAATCCTTTTCATTGGCGCCACACACAAACCCTCTTTTACCAGCCAGCAATCTATCAACGTATATTTTCTTTACACCAAGTCCTATAGGTCCAGCATAACCCACTTCGCAACCTGATATGTTATAAACCTCCTCAGGGGTGGCCATACGAATCTCTGGAACCTTTAGGGCCGATTTGACCTTTGCTTCGTTTAAATCCCTGTCACCTGGAATCACAAACGCAACAGGCTCGCTATCAATTATATATATTAATGTCTTAACTATACTGTTCTTTGACACTTTTAGAAAATCAGCAACCTCATCAACAGTGTGTTTGTTTGGTGTATGTACTTTTTCAATTTCTAACGGTTTTTCTTTTGCTTCCTCATGTTCAGAACCTTTATTTGACACCACCTCTGCCTTTTCTAAGTTTGATGCAAAGTCGCATTTCTGGCACACAACGATTGTATCCTCGCCTGTATCTGCTAACACCATAAATTCGTGGGAAAAGTTTCCACCGATTTGACCTGTATCTGCCAAAA
>JAMOQN010000171.1 GCA_027063985.1 Desulfohalobiaceae bacterium | reverse complement strand
AGAAAAAACGATGTAAGGCTCTTTACCCCTACAGGGAAGATTGAAGGGGAGAAATCCATGTGGGCAGAAGTTGCAGAGGCCCATACCTTGGATAACACAAAAGAGGTGTTTCCTGGTGTCTTTGTTGCAGGCATGGCTGCAAATGCCTGCTTTGGCTCATACAGGATGGGACCAATCTTTGGTGGGATGTTGCTCTCTGGGGTAAAAGTAGCAGAAGAGATAATAAAGAGATTAAAATAAATAATGGCTAAAGTTCCTATTGCGCTGACAATTGCTGGATCAGACCCCAGCTCAGGAGCTGGGGTCCAGGTTGATTTAAAGACCTTTTGGGAAAATGGAGTTTATGGCCTCTGTGTTGTAACAGCCATAACATCCCAAAATAGTCAAAAAGTTTTGGATGTATATGGAGTTCCAGAAGATGTAGTTTCTTCTCAATTGCAATGCATCTTTGAAGATTTTCCTATAGATTCAGTAAAAATAGGAATGCTTTTTTCTTCCAAAATAGTAGTTGCTGTCAGTGATATTCTAAAAAGATATAATGTAAAAAACATAGTACTAGATCCAGTAATAAAATCTTCATCAGGATATAAGTTGCTGCAAGATGATGGTGTAGATGTTTTAAAAAACAAATTAATTCCTATGGTTTCTATAATTACTCCAAATATTTTTGAAGCCTCTATACTATCTGATATAAAAATTACAGATGAAGATCAAATTTTTAGGGCAGCAAAAAGAATACATAGATTAGGAGCTAAAAATGTAATTATAAAAGGTGGTCATTTAAATACCAAAAATGAAAGTATAGACTTTTTATTTGATGGAAAATCTATATACAAATTTTCTCAAAAAAGAATCAAAAATAAGGAAGTCCATGGTACTGGATGCATACTTTCTTCTGCAATAGCTGCAAATTTAGCAAAAGGATATGATATATTAAATTCTGTAAAAAAAGCCAAATCCTTTATGGAAAAAGTCTTAGACTCTAGTTTGTGTTTGGGAAAAGGCTCATATTTTTGGACAAAACATTAAAGAGACTTTTCATTATAAAAATAATTTAGTCTTGGAGGACCTATTTCATGCTTGAAAAAAATAATATTTTAAATGATGTAATCTATAAATATAGGGAACATTTTTATAAAACAGAAGGACTAGAAATTGATACTATAAAAGAACATGTAGAAAATGGGAGGATAGTTGTATTATACAACCCAAACCACAAAGGTATAAAACCCCTTTTAATTGGCCAGCCATCAAAAATAAAGGTAAATGCCAATCTGGGGACTTCTCCTTTTTTATGTGATGTAAATTTAGAATTATCAAAATTGGATGCAGCCCTAAAAGCAGGTGCCCACACAGTAATGGACTTATCCACAGGAGGGGATTTGGATTCTATTCGCAAAGAAATAATAGAAAAATCCCCTGTTCCTGTTGGGACTGTTCCTATATACAGTGTTGCTCAAAAATACATAAAAAAGGGCCAGGATGTAAGTAAAATCTCTGAAACTGAACTCCTAGAAGAAATAGAAAAACAGGCAGAGCAAGGCGTAGATTTTATGACCTTACACTGTGGAGTCACAAAAAAGGGTTCAGAAATGGCAAAGCACAGGGTTTTGGGAATTGTTTCAAGAGGTGGCTCTATTTTGGCAAAGTGGATGGAAGTAAATAAAAAAGAAAATCCCCTTTTGACCAATTTTGACAAATTATTGGATATCTGTTTGAAATACAATATAGTAATCAGTCTAGGGGATGGACTTAGGCCAGGGGCAATATGTGACGCTGGAGATAGTGCTCAAATGGAGGAGGTTATTGTACTGGGAGAATTAACAAAAAAGGCATGGGAGAGGGGAGTTCAAGTTATGATTGAAGGACCTGGACACGTGCCTCTACATCTTATTGCAGCTCAAATTAAGAGCATAAAAACTATCTGTCACAATGCCCCATTGTATGTACTTGGACCTTTAACAACTGATGCAGCTGCAGGCTATGATCATATAACTGGCGCAATTGGGGGAGCAATTGCTGCATATGCTGGTGCAGATTTTCTCTGTTACGTAACACCTGCTGAACATGTTACCTTGCCAAATGAAAACGATGTGTATCAAGGGGTTATGGCGTCTTTAATAGCTGCTAATTCTGCAGAAATTGCCCTAGGATATAGGGATGCAACTAATAGAAGCAAAATGATATCCATGGCAAGGAATGATCTAAATTGGGATGAAATAGTAAAATATGCCCTTGATCCTAATATAATAAAAAAGAGGCGGGAAAAGTTTGCAGCCAAGGAAGAATGCGCAATGTGCGGTGAATTTTGTGCTGTTAAGATGTTTAAATAAAAAAATCGGGGGACAAATCCCCCTATTTCCCTCCATACTGATGAATTTAGTTGAGTACTTCTTTGGCGCACAGGATCCTCTGATACACAGAAAAGCCCAGGAGCAAGTTGTATATTATCATACTGTATAAAAGCAAAGTATTTTGGTTAAAAAAGAAAAGTAACACACTTAATATCAAAATAAATATAACCCTTTTGGCTCGTTCCATAAAACCTATGTTACATGTACCCCCAAGCCCTTCTATCCTAGCCTTGGTATAACTAAACAAAAGAGTCAAACAAAGGGCTATGAACAACAGTAGTGTCAAGACCATTTTATGTTGAGTTTGTAATGCAACTATCCAAAGCCCCATGAGGTAAAAAAAATCAGACAACCTATCCACAGTAGAATCTAAAAATGCTCCGAATTTTTCATTTCCACCCATTTTACGAGCAAATTGACCATCCAGACTATCACATACAGCAGAAATTAAAATCAGCAAGCCACCCAATAATTCTGAAAAATAAAAACCTATTGGTACAAATAGGGCAATGATCCCCCCTATTATTGTTATTTTATTGGGATTTATGTCCTTTTTTTCAATCCTGGATAGAATAAATCTTTGTAAAACATTGTAATAGATATTTCCAAGCCAACTGTTTCTAAGAGACATTATTCCCCCTTATTTTTAAACCTTTTTCCCAAAAACCAACATATAGACTACACTTTCTTCTTCCCCATCTAAACCAAGTAATTGATTTACCTCATCATCAAAAAATGCTCCAATAGGACAGCTCCCAATAGACATTGATTCTCCAACTAATATCATATTTTGTGCAATGTGACCTGCATCGAGCAAAATATACCTAAGTCCCCTGTGTGAATATTTTGCCATATTACGTCTAAAAACCGCTGACATAATAATTATAACACCACCTTTAGATACAAAGCCCTGTCCAAGGCTGGCCTGGGTGAGTTCTTTACTAAAATCTCCCCTTTTTATTAACTCCAAGACATGATCCCTTGGAAAATAATGGTAAATACCCCTCTCTATTGTGTCTATATTAAAAGAAATAAGATAAATTTCTATTGGATAAAGTGCTCCTGCAGATGGGACATTTCGAAAATAGAACCCCATTTTTTTCTCTCTGATCCCATATCCAGCCCAGAGAATAGTTGATAGTTCCTCTAAATTTATGGCCTGTTTATTAAATTCCCTATGGGATCTTCTATTATTAATAAGAGAGCACAACTCCACATTTAACTTAATCGGTTCTGGCAGGCTAATCATTTCTGAGTTTTGATATATCTTAAAAACACCACAAGGAGCTATCATTGGCCTTTTTAAGGAATAAATATTGTGCCTGCTAAATTTCGTTTTTTGAATATATTGCCATCCCAGACTATTCTTTAAGCCAGGCATAATCACCCCTTATCTTATTCAACACAATGCTATAAAAAATTAAATTTTTGATTACCATTCAATTTTTTTGAATCTCTTTATAAAATTCTTCAGAAGATAGGACCACAGTAAAACAAATAAAATACCAACAATCACTATCCAAATAATGTAGTGATTTTTTCCAGATACAATAATGTTGTGAAGGGAGCCTGCCAAAAAAATACACAGGATTAAATCTGGCAACACCCCGATGATAGTACCCAATATATATTTGGAAAATTTTATATCTGATAAAGCAGCAGTTACACTTATGACTGTATAACCGATTGGTACCATCCTGAGTATGGCTATTGAACTAACTCCATCATTGCTAATCAACTTATTTAATTTTTTGATTTTCTCCTTAGATAGCAAATATTGTTTAGCATTAGAACCCAGAGCCCTCACAACAAAAAATGTAAAGACAGCACTTAAGATACAACCGACAAGAGAGATTATAAGGCCCTTTATTATGCCAACAAAAAGGGCTGTTGCAGTAGTTAATACAGTCACTGGAAACATGGTCATGCCGGCAACAATAAATGCCATTATAAGTGATGGATATAAAAAAGGCGACCTTTCCATTTTCAATAACAAAGCCTTGAGGTTTTGGGGTTGTGTATAATGTGAGAAAGGGGGCACATGCCACAATATGGCAAACACAATTAGAAATAAGACAAAAATGCTCAGAGTATGTTTACCCTTGTTCATATATTATCCTCAAAGTTCAAAAGTAAAAGTTACTGGGGAAAATACCATCTGGCACTCGCTGATTCAGGCTTGAGTCATTTTTCTCCCTCATATTCAATACATTCCCCTAATTTTGAGATGTATATTTGATTAAAAAATCTAGCAATGGTGAAAAAAAAGGTCAATTAAATATTCTTGCCTTTGGTCCTTGCAAGATTAAAGGATAGATATATGAGGTGAGTAGAAAAATCTACATAATCAACGATTACATCTTCTGGGACCGAGATCCTGGCGGGCGCAAAATTTACAATGGCCTTGATCCCTGCCTCAACAATATGATTTGCTGCCCGCTGGGCCCTTTCTGGAGGGGTAGTTATAATAGCAATCTCAATTTTGAGTTCCTTTGCCTTTTCTTTGAGACGCCTTGTACAAATAATTTCTAATTCACCGACTTTTTCTCCAATTTTAAAAGGATCGCAGTCAAAGGCACCCACAATTCTAAAGCCTTTATAGGGAAGCCCCTTGTGTCTCAAAATTGCACGTCCTAAATTACCAATTCCTACTATGGCACAGTTCCACACATGGTCAAGACCTAAAAAATGCTTTATGGAGCCAATTAAATCTTTTATAAAATATCCAACACCTCTAACCCCAAACTCTCCAAAATAAGCCAAATCTTTCCTTATTTGAGAAGGATTTACACCGCATAGTTCTGCTAATTTACTAGAGGAAATAACATCTTCACCTTCCCTATCTAAATCTTCTAGGACCTGTAGATAGACTGCCATTCTGTGGATGGTTACTTTGGGGATTTTTTCTTTTTTTATCATTTTAATATCGTTTATTTGAGAAAAAATTCACAAGAAAATCACAAAAAAGAGGGGGATTTTATCCCCCTCCATATAATAATTTTTTTTCACCTAAGAATTATAGATATGGGTTAGCAAAAAGTATGATCAAATCAATAACTAGAGTATAAATAGCCAGAGACTCGATCATTGCAAGACCGATGAGCATTGTCACTGTAATCTTACCACTAACATCAGGGTTCCTAGCAGTACCTTCACATGCCCCTCTTAGACCAAAACCCATTCCAATTCCACAACCAAGAGCTGCGAGACCCATACCAATTGCAGTTCCAATGGCTATCATTGAAACTACCTGAGGTGCAACAGCTCCCTCAGCTGCAAAGGCTGCAGAAGCAGCACAGAGAACAGCTACTACATTTAAAAGAGTGAACAGAACCTTACGCATAATCAAACTCCTCCTTACTAAAAATTATATTTGTTTAAAAGGCCAGCTATAGACCATTTCCCCCAAAGACTAATGTGCCTCTTCAAAGGTCATCTTAAAGTAAATCATTGACAACATAAAGAATATAAAGGCCTGAATTGTATCAGCAAGACCATATAAAAAGTATATTGGCAATGTAGCTATAACTGGAAGCAGCATAAAGAAGAGCAGAAGTACCAATTCTTCACCAAATATATTTCCAAAAAGACGAACAGTGAGAGAAAGTGGCCTTGCCAAGTGACTCAAGATCTCTATGGGTAACATTAGAGGGATTAACCAGGCAATTGGCCCTGTAAAGTGTTTAATATACTTTACACCATGCTCTTTTATTCCCAAAATATTGTACCACACAAACACTGTAAGTGCCATTGCAGCATTGGTGTTTAAATTTGCTGTAGGTGCATTACATCCTGGGAAAAGACCTATAAAATTGCAAAATAGAATAAAAATAAAGAGTGTCATTAGAAGTGGAAAAACCCTGGCCCCTACAGGACCCATATTTTCATAAACAAAATCTTCCATCCCCCCTACTATTATTTCCCAAAAATTCTGAAGCCCCCTTGGAACCATAGATAACCTCCTGGTCCCAAGCCATGCAAGGCAAATTAAAATTAACATAACAAGCCAAGTATATAGGATGTGCTGTGGGACCAAACTATGCCCGTGCTTATCTACAAGCCCCAAGACATCCATTAACTTTTCAAGAAGCAATACGTGAGGAGCTACTTCTGACATAACTATCTGCCTCCTTGTGGTTAGTTGTAATAATATATCTTACAATCCAAAAAATTATACCCATAACTATTGTAGATAATCCCATTATAAGGGGATATATCGGCATTTTCAAAAACACTATACATACCAACAATACTATGCCTGTAAAAATCAATCTAGAATAAAAACTAAATAACAGAGAAAAGACAGATGCCCTCGTATCTCTACTAATGACCAAATTAGGTAAAATTCTAGACAACACAATGAAGTTAAAAAAGACCACCAGTCCTCCAACTAAAAATGAACTCGCCCACATAATACCACGGCTAAATAAAAATCCACCACATCCCACAATTAAAAGAAGTACTTCTACTCTCACAATCCAGTTTATTACAGGTTCTGAAGCCATTCGAGGATCTATGAGGCTATTCTTCCTTATTGGTTTCCTCTCTTTTTTTACCACTTCCATGAATTCCTTTTATCTCCATATACATATTTTTATATCCAGCAGCGATCCCAAAGAGCAGGAAAATTATTGTCATAATAGGCTTTGTACCCAGCCACTTATCCAAAAAGTAACCTATGGCAAGACCAACAAATGTGGCTGTTACCAGATGAATGCCAACCACACTGGCCTTCATCAGGCTACTTAAATATTCATTATCCCATTTTTTAAAGAACATCCTTTGTTCCTTTATTCACAAACATGTTGAAAGCACATAGCACAGCAAAATCACAAAGTCAACTCGTTGAGGGTTAAATAATAAAATTCTTGGGGACTGGCTAATACAAAAATTTGGAACAAATTTTTAGATACTTCTAAAAAAATTTGAGAGATATTTCAATATCTCCTCATTTGAATCAAAGGGAGGCTACAAAAAAATATAAAAATTTGTTTGATAAAGTAAAAAAAATAGGTTAAAAAGGAGCCAAGCTGTATGGGCATTCAAAAAAAGGAAATCAATCTAAAAAAAATGTTAGGAGGTATAAAATGGTGAAGAGTGGAAAAAATGTTATCTTCTTATTTTTGAGTCTTTTGCTCATAACTTCTGGGTGTTCGCTTTTTAAAAAGAAAAAAACAGTTGCTGCTACCCCTGAAAAAAAAGTAACAGCCCAAAAGCAAGTGGTCCAGACCAAGCCAAAACCACAACCAGTTGTTCAAAAAAAATCCCCTCCACCACCAACCCCAGAGGAAATTTACAGAATGAATTACCAAAAGCTGCCAACATCGCACACTGTAGTAAAAGGGGAATGCTTGTGGTGGATAGCAGAATATAAACAAATTTATAATGATCCATTTATGTGGCCACTTATATACAAGGCCAATAGAGATAAAATAAAGGATCCCGACTTAATTTATCCTGGCCAGGTATTTAGAATTCCAAGGGAATTTTCCTTGGAAGAGCTAAAGATGAGCAGAAAGTCTGCTGGGGCACCAAGACCGTATCTTCCTCCAAAAGATGCAAATATACCAGCGGACTTGAGGGCAGAGCTTAACTGGGATTTTTAAAAAAGTTCCAGTTATTCCCCGCCTTAATCTTTAGGGGTCATAACATGACCCCTACTATACAAAATTCTCTTATAATCTTAATTAATAGATCAATAGATCCTGTAGATTTGTTGGATATCTGTACATTGGGATATCCTCTCATTTTATAATGAAACATCAACAAAAGTAGGAGTGAAATATGAACTACTCATTTTTGCATCTCAAATCCTTGGGTACAAGACTTGAATTAATAAACCCTGAAGAACCAAATCTTTTCAGGAAACTATATCCATATAAAAAGGTCTGTAGAATCAGTTTTGATGATACCTTTGTGTTACCTAGACCTGCTGAGCCAATGATAATAACAGATACAACTTTCAGAGATGGTCAACAGGCACGTCCCCCCTATACTGTGGAACAAATCAGCAAGATATTCGATTTTCTTCACGAACTTGGTGGAAGAAGTGGACTTATCAGACAGTCAGAATTTTTCCTTTATTCAAAAAAGGACAAAAGGGCTGTTGAAGAGTGTTTGGCCAAAGAGTACAGATATCCACAAATAACTGGGTGGATTAGATGTAATAAAGAAGACTTAAAGCTGGTAAAACAGATGGGGTTAAAAGAAACAGGAATGCTCACTTCTGTATCAGATTATCATATATATCTCAAACTGGGTAAAGACAGGAAAAAGGCCATGGAGGATTATTTAGAAGTAATAGAGATGGCCTTAGAACTTGGTATTGTCCCCCGGTGCCATTTTGAGGATATAACAAGGGCTGATATTTATGGTTTTTGTATTCCATTTGCACAAAAATTAATGGAACTATCCAAACAAAGCGGTATGCCTGTGAAAATAAGGCTGTGTGACACCATGGGCTACGGTGTACCCTATGCTGGTGCTGCACTGCCAAGAAACGTTGGTAAAATCATAAGGGCGTTTACAGATGAGGCAGAGGTCCCTGGCAAATGGCTGGAGTGGCATGGGCACAATGACTTTCACAAGGCACTAATCAATGCCTCCACTGCCTGGCTTTACGGGTGCTCCGCAGCCAATGGGACATTGCTGGGCTTTGGGGAAAGGACGGGAAATGCTCCAATTGAAGCCCTTGTGATCGAGTACATATCCATCACTGGGGACGATGATGCTGCAAACACACATATAATAAATGAAATCGCTGAATATTTCCAAAAGGAGCTAAAATACAATATTCCCCCTAATTATCCATTTGTTGGTAGGGATTTCAATGCAACTAGTGCTGGAATACATGTAGATGGACTTGCCAAAAACGAAGAGATCTACAATATTTTTGACACAAAACACATATTGGGAAGAGAGGTGCCAATAATTATTACTGATAAATCTGGACGTGCTGGAATTGCTTACTGGCTAAATCACCACCTCAAATTAACAGGTGAGAATAAAATCACAAAAAACCATCCAGCAGTTGGCAAAATCTACAAAAAGATCATGGAACAATACAATAAGGGAAGAACCACATCTATGTCCCATGAAGAGATGATGGGCCTTGCAAAGAGATATCTCCCAGAATTATTCCAGTCTGAATTCGACTATCTCAAGGAAACCGCCCACAGGGTTGCAGCTAAGATTATCAACAAGCTATGCGAGGGCATAACAAAATTAGACAAGGAAAGCATACAGGAAAAATTCAATGAATTACTAACAAACTACCCATTTATCCAATTTGCCTATCTTACTGACCAAGATGGTAAGTTATTTACATGGGTAATAAGCCATCCAGAGGATAGGTCAAAATTTAAACAACTCGTGGAAGGAGAGGACCAATCTGACAGGGAGTGGTTTAAGGTGCCCATGCA
>JAMOQN010000170.1 GCA_027063985.1 Desulfohalobiaceae bacterium | reverse complement strand
ACCAATAACCAATATACCAATACACCACTACACCAATACACCAAAATTTTTCTTTCCATTTAAATTGTCCAAAATAATCTTAGCGGCCTCATAAGAAGCCTTCTTTGTGCCCAATCTATCTCTCAATTTAAGAAGCTCTTCTCTTATGTTTTCACACAATGAGGGATTTTTCATCCATTTAATAAGATGTGATGCCACATTCTCAGGGGTAAAGGCATCTTGAATGAGCTCTGGAAACACGCCTCTATCCATTATGATATTTGTCATACTTATATAGCTCACTTTGACAAACATCTTTCCTATAAAATAGGTTGGCCAACTAACCTTGTATACTACAACTGAAGGTAATCTCAACAGACCACACTCTAGGGATGCAGTGCCAGATGCCACAACTGCCACTTTAGATTTTGCCATTTCTATATATCTATTTTCAAAATCAACCAATTTATAATCAATATCCACATCTAAAGCAGCGTCAATTAATTCCCTTTTTATTCCAGGTGCCACTACAATTTTTAATTTTATATTGGAAATCTTTGATAAAATTATCTCACACGACTTTGCCATTATTGGTAATATCTTCCGAACTTCTTTTTCCCTACTACCTGGCAAAAGTATAAGAGAATTATCTGTTTTTTTTAGACTATCTAAAAAATCAAAATCCAAGTACTCCATGAGTGGATGTCCAACATATTCAACTTCCAGACCATTTTGTCTAAAAAATTCTTTTTCAAAGGGAAAAATACATAGAAGTTTTTTTACATATTTTTTTAAAAATTTTATTCTACCAGGTCTCCATGCCCATACCTGGGGACTGATGTAATAAAATACTGGAATATTGTATTTGTAGGCAAGCTTTGCAACCTTAAAGTGAAAATCTGGTGCATCAATCAATATAACACATTTTATCTTTCCAGTTTTAAAGAGATCATCTATTTTCCTGTAACATTTCATAATCTTGGGTATATGCCCTATAACCTCAAATAGTCCCATTACAGCAAATTCTTCTGAACTGTAAAGCTTGCTCATTCCCTCTTTTGACATATTGACTCCGCCAATACCAACAAAGTCAAGCTCACATCCTTGTGTTTTAAGGGCTGAAATCAATTTTTGTCCGTGGAGATCTGCAGAAGTCTCAAGGGCACTTATCCAAATACTCTCATTTTTAGGCACAAAAATATTCTTTTCCACAGCTCGCCTCTATTTCTCTTCTTTGTCTTTATGAATTTTCATTTATTAATCTATCTACTTCCAGATAAAAATCCTCTATATTAAAGGGAGATTTTAAAAACCCTTTGATATTTTTATGATGGATAAAATAATTGAAGTGAGATATGAGTAATATAGGAGTAGTTGTTTTAAAAATTTTCATATGAGAATCAGACAATTTTTTAGTGGGAAGATGATAATAGATAATTAAATCCAACTCCAGTGAATCTATATCTTTTACACTGAGCAGATCAATTACATCAAAATTCCTATCTAGAAGTATATCAGTTATAAGATTTTTCATTGGAATATCCTGGGACAATACACCAATCTTCTTTTTTAACTCCGCTGTGTTTAAATATGAATCCACTAAGGATTCTACCTCTTTTAATTGTTGCCTAATTTTCTCGACTAATATTTTGTCCTGTTTAAGGGACTTTGCATTTTGAATCAAAATTTTGAGTGAATTGATCAATGCTAAAGGATCTTCAACTTTTTTATCAAAATCTTGTCTGGCAATCCTGGCAGTAAATTGTATTACTGATTGTTTTATGACTTCTGTTGGATCTGATAAAAAAAGATTTTGTTTGGGTCTATTTAATATTCTATCTGTTATAAGTTTGTAGCACTTACCTGCCAGGGAATTTGGGTATAATTTGGATATTGGTACATTATGGGTAAGTTCTTCTCCAACTATACTCTCTTCAAATAATACTCCTAAAAAAAGGATTGATATACCCAAAAATTTCTTACATACCTCCTGGAACCTACCCATTACTTTTTTTATCTGTTCCCTGGACTTTGCCCTGTTTAAAACTAGAAAAGGCGGATAATATAGCCCATTTTCTTTTAAACTTTTTATAAGGGCGTAACCATCTGTAATAGAAGTAGGTTCTGGAGTAGTAATTACAATTAATTCCTTTGTTGCAAGACAAAAAGATAGTACAGACGGCGCTATTCCAGGGGAATTGTCTATTATAATAAAATCGTAGCCTGTAAGGGACGAAAACTTCTGGATCAAATCTCTTCTTTGAGAAGGGGATAGGTCAGCTAACTTTGGAATGCCTGAGCTCCCTGGGAGTAGGTGGAGAAAATCGTCCACTGGATAAATTATCTCTTCAACGCTTTTGCCATTAAAAATCATATCTTCAAGGGTATATTTTGGATTTATCCCCAGCACAACATCAATATTGGCAAGTCCTAAGTCTGCATCTATTATACAGACCTTCTTTTTTTGTATAGAGAGGTTATATGCCAAATTCAGGGAAAAAGAGGTTTTGCCTACCCCCCCTTTTCCACTGGCAACAGATATAATTCTACATTGAGACTTCTTCAAAAAGACCCTCCTCAGTGAGGACACTCTTTATATCTTTTAGAAGGGACTTAATATGAAATGGTTTTTTAATACACTTATATACTCCTTTACTCAAGGCCTCTTTTATCTCTTCGTGGGTTGCCATTCCTGTTATAACAATTATAGGAATGTTTAAATCCTTTCTTTTTATGGCGTTAATAAGGGATAGTCCATCTAATATTGGCATCTTCATATCCAACAATATTAGATCAAACCTCTTTTTTTCCAACAGCTCCAATGCTTCCGCCCCATTTGAACAGGTATTTGTTTCCATTCCCTCGTCTTCCAATGTCTCAGACAATATCTCTCTTATGTGTTTTTCATCGTCAACTACTAATACCTTGGGTTTGATATTATAGGTCCTGCGTTGCTGAGAAAAAGAATTAAATGAATCTGACTCCCTTAATTCATTTAAGTCCAGAGGCAATATTACTCTAACAGTAGTGCCAACCCCTTCCTTACTTTTGATCTCCAATTTGCCATAGTGATTTTCTATTATAGAATTTGAAATAGAAAGTCCAAGCCCAGTCCCTTTACCTGGTTCCTTGGTAGTAAAAAAGGGATCAAATATATTTTTTAACTGATTTTTTGGTATTCCACACCCCTGATCAATAACTTCCACAATAACTTGTTTATTTGTATCATCAAGCCAAGTCTTTATAAAGAGTGTCCCCCCAGACTGTTCCATTGCATGTTGGGCATTAATAATTAGGTTCAAAAAAACTTGCTCTAACTGCGTTGGATCTGCCTTTATGTGGGGGAGGTCTTCTTCGTACTCTTTTTCTACAACTATTTTGTGTTTTCTTAAGCCTGGGCCAACAAAATCCAACACCTTATCCAGGAGAGAATGAATATCTACTGATCTCAAGGTTGGAGGAGCTGGCCTTGCAAAATCCATTAATCTAGTGAGAATATTACTTATTCTCTCTATTTGTTCAATAATCTGGGTAAGGTGCTTTTTCTTCACCTCATCGGTCTCTTTTATATGAAGTAATTGGGCCCTGGCATTTATCACTGCTAAGGGATTGTTGATTTCATGGGCCGCACCTGCTGCCAGTTGACCTGCAATAGCCAATCTCTCAGTGTGGAGCACCTGTTTTTGAAGTTGCTGATTTTTCCATAAGGCATAGGCAAGTTCTTCATTCTTTTTTTCCAAGCTCTCAATTAGCCTGATATTTTCTATGCTGGAAACCACAAGTTTGACTATCTGAGACAAATATAGCTTTTCCATATCTGAAATTGAGTATCCAACTGACGCTGGTGCTAGACATAGCTCTCCCTGAATATCCATATTTTCAGAATAGAGTGGAACAGTATAAAAAGGAGATTTATAAGATATGGTTAGATCAATCTTTGATTGCTGATCTACAAAAATTCTTTTTTTATACGAAGAGAATAATTCTTTCAGTATAGAGGGGAATTTTGATGTTTGCTGATCCCAAATTGGCCTGCCTTCTCTATCTAAGAAACATCTAATTGGTTTACTTTTTTTTGAATAATGCCATATATGTCCTTCTAATATCCAATTTTCTCTATCTAAAACATAAATCAACCCAGCCTTAAATAAGTTAAAGTTTGCAAATACATGGGCAATTTTTTGAAAAAGAGTTTTAACTTTTGAACATCCAGATGCCAACAAGCCTATTTCATTGATTAATTTCTGAAATTCATGACTTTTTTTTAGTTCTTTTTTTTGCTCAGCTAGTTTAAGAGCCAAATGGGATATACGGTAATTGGCCCTTTCCACAGTTTCCAGAAACATCTCTTCAAAATTTTCTTCGAGGTCAAAAATACTTGCTTTACCCTTATATTCCTCTAAAAATAAATGGTTGATATTTTTTAACTCTTTGTTATTTAAGTCTAATTTTTTTAAAAGAAGCTCCTTTTCCTTATTTTCTGCATCAAGAATTTCACCATCAAAAGCAAATTCATGGGATAGGATATTCGCAAGCTTTACAATACATATAAGGGGAATATGTTCTTTTAAAAAATCAAGAGACTGAATGTTCAGATGGTGATAGGAAATAACTTCTATTAAAGATTCAGACAACTCCCATTCTCGAGCCAATCTCCCACCTAGGATGGTGTGATCAAATCCCAAAATCTTATTTTCTAAATTCAAACTATCATGGCCATTTTTGCTTCTATTCCCAATTGATTTAATGTAATTTTCTCCTTCACACAAAAGGATGGCCAATTTCCCCACATCATGAAGCATCCCAGAAGAAAATGCCTCTTGTTTTAATTCAGGATACGTAGCTTTAGCTATAAAGAAAGAAAATATACCTGTAATCAAACTGTGATTCAAAATCTCCTTATGAGATTCCAAAAGAACTTTATTCTCTTTCCATTTCTCTAAGAACCTAAAGGAGATATTACTTAAGAGTATGCATTGTAAATCAGAAACTCCCAGCATGGATATTGCGTGATATACGTCAGTAATTTTTTTTATACGAGATTTTTCAGTGGAATTAACTCGTTTTAAAATAGTAACCACCAATGCTGGATCGTTTTGTATCACCTCTGATAACATCTTAATATCAACATCTTCTTGGAGGGAAAGTGATAGGGCCTTGATGGTGACAGAAGGAAATGACGGAATTCCTGAAATTTTTTCAATACACTGAGCCAATCTTTTTGCATCATAATTATCCAATTATCATCCCCTCTTGACTCAAGTTTTTCAATGTAAGATTTATTAAGACTTAACTAGCTGTTATATAAAAAATTAAAAATAAAAAACCCCAGTTTATTTTCTTTATACTGGGGTTAACATATGAAATGAAAATAAAAATTTCAAGACCTTATTTTTTTCTTGAATATCCCGAGCTATTATTATGTCCCCGGTCCCTATTTATTGACCGTCTCCTACCTCTTTGATCAATAGAGCCATCTCTCTTTTGTTCATCCAGTAATACTGCCCTTCTGCTCAACTTAATTTTTCCTGTGCCTTCCTCTATTTCTATTACCTTGACCCTAATTTCCTGTCCTGGAGAAAAACTCTTATAAATATTGTTTATACGACCTATATCCAGCTGCGAGATATGAACAAGCCCATTGACTCCTGGAAGGATCTCAACTATTGCACCAAAATCTTTTAAGAGTTTTATCTTTCCATTGTATGTCTTGCCCAGCTCTGGTTTTTGATCATAAAACATTATTTTTTCTATGGTCTTGTCCAAGGATTCCTTATCAGGGGCAAATATGGTTATCTTTCCATTGTCTTCAATATCAACTGTTGCACCTGTTTCTTTCACTATGGCCTTTATATTTTTACCCGATGGACCTATGATATCCTTTATTCTATCTGGAGTTACTTCTATTACTTCAATCTTTGGTGCATACTCTGATAGTTGCTCTCTTGGTTTAGATATAACACTCTCCATTTTATCCAGAATAAATAACCTGGCTTCCCTGGCCTGCTTTAACGCCTTAATTAAAATATCCTTTGATATCCCGGTTATTTTTATATCCAGCTGGATTCCTGTAATCCCTTCTCTGTTTCCTGCAACCTTAAAATCCATATCACCCAAGTGGTCTTCATCACCTAGGATATCTGTTAATATAAAAAACTCATCGTCCTCTTTAATAAGACCCATGGCCACGCCTGCAACATGGGATTTCACAGGAACTCCTGCATCCATAAGTGCCAGTGAGCCTGCACAAACAGTTGCCATGGAAGAAGAACCATTGGATTCCATTATCTCTGATACCAGCCTAATGGTAAAGGGGAATTCCTCTGGAGATGGAAGCACTGGGGTTAGAGACCTCTCTGCAAGGGCACCATGACCAATTTCTCTCCTAGATGGACCACGTAACTTTTTTGCCTCACCAACGCAATATGGAGGGAAATTATAATGTACCATAAAACGTTTACTAAAATCCCCTGTTAAAGTCTCAATATGCTGCTCGTCCTGACTGGAACCCAGGGTCACCACGCCAAGGGCCTTGGTCTCGCCCCTGGCAAAAAGGGCTGATCCATGTGCCCTGGGCAAGAGTCCAATTTCAATGTTTATGTTTCTGATATCTGTAAGTTTCCTGCCATCAATTCTTGGCTTACCATTTTTTATCCACTCCCTAACTATCTTACTTTCTACTTTCTTTATATAGCCTGGGAGCTGTTTTAATTTTTCATTAAATAATTCTTCGTCAGTTGCATATCTCTCTTCAAGCCTTGTAATTATCTCTTCCTGGGCCTGCTTTAGGGCCATTTTTCTTTCAACCTTTGTGGGGATCCTAAGGGCATCTGAGAGGATTTTATATCCCACTTCTTCAATTGCCTGTATGAGTTCTGTATCTTCTTTCTTCTCCTCTACTTCTATTTTTGGCTTTCCAGCCTTATTTCTGAGTTCTTCCTGTAAATCTATAAATGACTGAATATGTTTATGGGCAAACTCTATTCCTTCCACAACTAATTCTTCAGAAACAAAATCACCACTCCCTTCAACCATAACCACTGCGTCCTTTGTCCCTGCAACCACCAGATCCATCTTACTGTATTCTAACTCAACAGAAGAGGGATTTATAACAAAATTTCCATCTACATATGCCACACGCACACATCCAATAGGTCCAAGAAATGGAATCTGGGACAAATGAAGGGCACAGGATGCACCATTTACAGCAAGTACATCAGGATCACAATTTGGATCAGCTGATAGTACAGTTGCAATTATCTGAACCTCTTGTCTGAAACCATCAGGAAAAAGTGGCCTAAGTGGCCTGTCAATAAGCCTGGATACTAAAGTCTCCCTCTCTGAAGGTCGTCCAATTTCACGTTTAAAATAACTACCAGGAATCCTTCCAGATGCATATGACATCTCCTGGTATTCAACTGTAAGTGGCATAAAATCTATTTCCCTATCCAAGGGCTGGGTTACAGCAGTTACAAGTACTACAGTATCACCACTTTGGACCCACACACTCCCGTGGGCTTGATTTGCTAATTTTCCTGTTTCTATTATGTACTCTCTGTTGTCTATCTCAGCACTTACCCTAATTCCACTAATCTCTCCCATACTCTCCTATCTCCTCATTTTAATATAAAAATTTAAATACTACTTATGAGAAGGCTAAGGGCTAAGGACTAAAAGCTAAGAATTTCTTAACGCTTAGCACTTAACTCTTAGCGCTTCTTTTCATAAATTTTTAGCAACCAATAAAATTTTTTTGCACACAAGGGTCAGAGGCTGTTAAATTCAATATGCCCCTGACCCATTTTATCATTTCCTCAAATTTAATCTCTGTATAAGCTCTTTATACCTGTTTACGTCCTTTTTACGCAGATAATTTAAAAGCTTTCTTCTCTGTCCAACGAGTTTAAGTAGTCCATTTCTCGAATGAAAATCGTGTTTATGGACCTTAAAATGCTCTGTTAAATAATTGATCCTTGCAGTAAGCAAAGCCACTTGGACCTCTGGTGAGCCTGTGTCTTTGTCGTGCAGTTTAAACTCGTCAATAATCTTTTTCTTTTCTTCAACTGAAAGTGCCACAGCAAACCTCCTTAATTAATTTAATTTTTTAGATTTTTACTCTCTTCCCCAAAGTCCCCTTAAAATCTTCCAATAAAGAGTTCCATCTATGAATCTGGTCTCCATCAGGGCCAAAGGACTTAGAGAATCGTCCAAAAAAAGATACCTCTTTCCCTCATCTTCAGGATATGCTCCTCTAATCTCGCCTACCCTTATCAAATTTCCATTTTTTATCTTCTTTGAGATATCTTCATCCACCCTAAGCTTTGGCCAGTGAGGCAGACTCTCAGATAGATCAATCACCTTTTCAAAGAAAAGGGACGGGGAATTTAAGAGCTCCTCCATTGACACACTGTGCTCAAGGCCATAAGGCTCTGCCCTCTCTCTAATTAAGGAGAATAGGACAGCGCCAACATTTAGCCGTTTCCCCAGGCTGTGGGCCAGGGAACGAACATATGTACCCTTGGAACACCTAATCCTAAACTCAATAAAAGGTAAATTTACGCCTAAAACCTCTACCTGGTCAATATAAATTTTCTTGATCCTTTTTGGGGGGCTTTCCCCTTGCCTTGCCAGGGAATGAAATGTCTTTCCTTTGTATTTTGCTGCTGAATAAGGGGGAACCTCTTGCTCTTTTAGATCTTGCCACTCATATACTGCCTTAACTATCTCCTCTTCTGTTAACCCAGTACACGACGATTCTTTTAAAACTTTTCCCGTGATATCATAAGTATCTGTCTCAATTCCCAGACGGATAACTCCTCTGTAAACCTTGTGGCCATCCATTAAATAAGGAGCTAATTTGGTGGCCTTGCCTAGAAGAACAACTAAAACTCCAGATGCCATGGGGTCCAATGTCCCAGCATGTCCGATTTTTTTTTGCTTAAACTTCCTTTTTATCCGTTCAATACAAGCAGTTGAAGTTGGCCCTTTAGGTTTATTTAAAACTAGCACACCATGACGCTGGGTCCTTTTTATTGAATTCATTATAATTTTACCTTAAAAAATTAGGAAAATCTTTATTATTTTCTCAATCAATAAAACCACCCACACATTTTATAAAGGCCTCTTCAGCCTTATCTAAGGGCAAATCTAGACTTCCACCTGCTGCATTTTTGTGGCCTCCACCATTTAATTCCATGGCTATTTTACTCACATCCACCTCACCCCATGACCGCATGCTCACCTTAACCTTGTCCTCATCTTCACGCAAAATAGCAGCTATTTTCACCCCCTTGATCTGTCTCAAATAATTAATTATCCCTTCTGCTTCTTCTGATGTTGTATTGGTCTTTTCAAATAACTGTCGTGAAATCTTTGTGAGTGCTAATTTTCCATCAAAATATAGCTTTGCATCTTGCATAGCAAGGCCATGTAGATGCACCTTATTTAACGTCCAATATCTTTGATATTTTCTGTTAAAGTCATCTAAATCAAAGCCATTCTCTAAGATTTCCATAACCACTTTTAAAGTGCTTGGACGTGTATTGCTAAAAGTAAAAGAACCTGTATCTGATACTATAGCAGTATATAAACATTCATATGCATTATATGTAAATTCTACCCCTGCTTCTTTAAACAAATAAAAAACCATCTCCCCAACAGAAGACATAGTTGCATCTACCCAATTAATGTCAGCAAAATTATCATTTGTGGGATGGTGATCTATATTTATACTTATCTTTATGCGGAGCCTGTCTATCTCCTTGCCAGCCCTATATTTGTCCCCGCAATCTAAAAAAATAATGCAATCATATTCATTTTTTACTAATTTATGGACTACATA
>JAMOQN010000169.1 GCA_027063985.1 Desulfohalobiaceae bacterium | reverse complement strand
CTGTTTTCACTGCACCTACAGGACAAACCAACTCGCATTGTCCACAGGCCACGCAGTGCTCTGCTGAAAATAAGATCTTGGCACTCTTAGCATCGTAGAATAAGGCATCAGCTCTACATACTGCAAGACATGCACCGCAATGTACACAAATATTTTCGTCCCTTTTGATCTTTTCAGCAAGAATTTCTACCTTTACCCCTTCATCTACAAGATATTTAACCCCTTTTTCAATTTGTTTTTCTGTACCCATGAGCTGTAGAATAAGCCTCCCCTCCTGACGGGGGAATATCTTTGCCTCTAATACATTAAATATTATTCTGAAATCTGCTGCAAGCTTGTAAATTACAGGATTATACATAACATCTTTGCTAAAAATCAATAATACATTCTTTTTTATATTTTTTTCACCCATAACTCAAATCTCTCTTTTTTTATATTTCACAAAGTTCAATTATGCCCTTTGCCCCAATTACATCCTTATATATGGCGAGTACTCCTAACACTCCTGGTATTGACATAGCATAAGAGATGGCATTTTCTATATCGCTTCTGCACTTTATCCTATTTGCTCCTGCCGTTGCAACTGCATCAGCCAGTGCAGTGTCCTTTGAAATTACAGTAAATCCATCAGCTCTCCCAAAACTTAAGGAATGACCAACACTACCAGAGGAAGTACACACCCCAACAGGGGATAGGTCTGAGGAAATCTTAAGCCCAATCTTACCTGAAAAAGGAGAATCTCCTGCAAAAACAGTCATTTTTACCTCTTTTTTCACATTTATGTATATATCTCCCCCATTTTCAACTATGACCTCCTCACTCTTTTTTGAAACTTCTTCCCCAATAATGTGGGCAATAGCCCCAGCTACAGCAGCCATTGGCCCAACACCAGCCTTTTTAGATGCATCATACATAATCTTCACCACTCTTTGAATATTTGAAAATTTTGGTGAAATAGGTTTAAGCGAGGTCAAAAATTCAGGATATCTTTTTATTTCTGTTTCTATATCTTTTCTCAATTTGATGAGCTTTTTTTTGACAAAAGAAGAAAAATTCCCCTTTGTCCTGATATATAAATCAGAAGATTCTATTTTTACCCTGTAGGTATCCCACCTATTAGTAGAAGTAAAATCTCTATAAAATCTATCAACTATTAGCATCAATTGACCCCATAAATTCTACTGTTGGAAGGGGAAGTTGTGGAATACCTAAAGTAAATTTATTTTTTATAATCCACTCTTTTAATTTTGTTGCAATCTCCCTTGCCATAAAATAACTGGACAGAGGTGCTGTTGGTATTTCTTTTCCCATTACATTTATTTTTCCAGATCTAAGTTCCTGATAACTTACTTCTCCCAGGGATCTATCTATGGCATTGGGATAATCAATACCATAATCTACTACCTGACAATAGATATCTGCATCTGACTGACCTGTAAAATAAGCCATTTCTTCATTTATTATGGGGATTGGTATTCCAATGCCTACCATAAGAGAGCATCCATAGCCCAACATAGAAACTCCCCTAATATATCTTGGAGACATCTGTTTCATGTCGCCTGTAACAGCCAGGGTGCCAGCACCTTCTTTCACAATCCCATTTTCTCCCCTTAATACATTTGGATTGTGTTGAGTGCCTCTCCAGCTAACCACGCCAAGACCACCTCCCAAAAAAATCTTGGTGCCCACCCCAATTGTCCAGTAAAAAGGGTCGTTTAAAAGCGGACTCAGTTGTCCTGAAGTAGAATAGGTGGCATTTCCAAGATTTGGCCTCAAGACCCCCATATACGTGTATATGGTCTTTTTTGATAAATTTACAGCGCAGTTGTAATTTTGATACGCATTTCTTGGATTATACAAAAAAGCATCCCTTAGATCATTTATTGTAACTACTGATTCATACTCTTTTAAAGGATAACAATCAGTCCCATATGCCTTTACCTTTAATCTTACCTGTCTTCCTGCGATCAAGTCTTCAATTACATGTCCGCCACCATATTTAAACCTGCCAGGATGAACTTTATTTAAAGGGTCATCTTCCTGTACCTGGGCTGCTCCAATATAACAGTCAACTGCAGCTATACCAGCATAGGCCTCCACATCATTTAACCACACCTTTGAGGCCTTAATTTTGGGCTTTGTGTGTCCAAAGTTTATAAAGGCTCCTGAAGAACACATGACCCCAAAGGTGCCAGTGGTAACTACATCTACTTTTTTAAATGCGTTTTTTACACCTTCAGATTTCACTATATCCACCATTTCTTCAGCAGTAACCACAACTGCCTTTCCCTCTTTTATCTTTTTGTTTATCTCTTCAATACTCCTTTTCACCTCAAAATTTCCCATATTCACACCTCTCTATCTCTAATTAGTGATTAATATTCCTATTCTAAAAAAATATCCTTAATAACACAATAAAAATTTGATAAGCCAAAATGCACACTCAAACTCAATAACTATTAAATACGATTTAATTTTTGATAATCTAATATTCCTTGACATGAAACTCAAATATAACTTAGATATCAAAAAAACATATAAATGTTGGGGATTGAATTATGATGAGAAAAAAATATACAAGAAGAGAATGCCTTAAAATCCTTGGATTTTTATCTATATCAAGTACAATACCATTCTTGTCAGTAGAACCTGTATTTAGTAGTGAATTCTTGAAATTAAAAGAGATATCACGCACCCTGCCGCTCATGAACACCTATGTTACCATCACTATTTATGATGAATCCAGAGACAGGGCAATAGAAGCTCAATCCAAGGCCTTTTCCAGGATAAAACAACTCATAAAAATATTTAACAGATTCGATCCAAATAGTCATGTAGGTTTTCTTAATGAAAACAAAAAATTAAATGATGTTCCTTTTGAGCTTTACGATTTGCTATTAAAGGCAAAATCTATATCAAAATTATCTTCAAACAAATTTGATATCACAATCCTGCCTCTTTTAGAATTAATAGAAGAGGAAGTAAAAATTCATGGACATTTTCCAGAAATCAAAGACATTGAAGAAGTCCTGCCCTATGTGGGATGGGAAAATCTATCTATTTCCCCTAAAAAAATAACCATGGCAAAGGGAACAAAAATCACATTAGATGGTATAGCGAAAGGATATATTGTGGATCAGGCTGCAGAAGTTCTAAAAAGGTGCGGGATTAAACACGCAATAATAGATGCTGGTGGTGATATCAGGGCAATAGGCAACAAGGATGAACATAGATCATGGAAGATAGGGATTGAAGACCCAGATATGGAAAAAAAATATATTCAAATCATCAATCTTTCCAACCTTGCTATTGCCACATCTGGGAATTATAGAAATTTTTTCACACCGTCCAAAAAATTGTTTCATATAATTGATAAAGAAATGGTCGTATCTCCACAAAGGACAGTTAGTTGCAGCGTTATAGCCAAAAAAGCTTGTATTGCTGATGGCCTGGCAACAGGACTTTTCTGCCTCAGTCCTGAAAAATCAGTTCAGATCGCAAATGAACTAAATATACCTCTATTTACTGTTGCCCACGGAAAAAGATTCTTTAAATCCTATTCTTGGACAAAATTTAGTACTTAAAAATAATCCACAAAATAAATCTATAAGGGGCGTGCAGCCCCTTTTATGAAAAATAAGAAAGGGAGCAATGTATATTTTATGGAAAAAGCGCATAATATAAAAAAGCTGGAATTAAGACCTCAGCTAAACACTAAAATAGTATCTCAACTTTTTAAACACTCACCTATTGGTATATACATCATTTCCAAAAGACAATTTAAGTATGTAAATCCCCAATTTGAAAAAATAACTGGATATACATTTAATGAATTAAAAAATATATTACCCAGAGATCTAATATGTGAAGAAAATAGAGAGAAAGTTAGGAAGTATGCAATTTCCATGTTAAAAGGCAATAGGGATAAACCTTTTTTAAATAAAATAATAGATAAAAATGGTAAAATAAAATACATCTTAGAAAGTGTATGCTCTATTTTATATAATGGAGAAGAATCAATCTTGGGATTTTTCTTAGACAATACAGAAGAAGAACTTATAAAAGAGCAGTTAAAGAGATCTGAAGAAAAGTTTGAAAAGGCATTTCAATTATCTCCAGATTGGATTGTGATATCTACCCTAAACCGAGGAATATATCTTGAAGTAAATGCTGCTTTTTTAGAAACCACAGGATACAGTAGAGAAGAAGTCATTGGAAAAAGTTCCATTGATCTTGGGATATGGGCAGATCCCAAACAAAGAGACGAACTTCAGGAAATCCTAAAAAAATACGGAAAAATATGTAATGCAGAAGTACAATTTAGAAAAAAAGATGGCTCAATAATCGATGTATTATGGTCAGCACACAAAATCAAATATGACAGTAGAGATTGTATAATTGCAGTTGCAAGAGATGTAACTGATTTAAAAAAAGCTGCCCAGGAAAGACTAATGAGGGAAAAATTGCAAGGGGTATTAGAAATGGCTGGTGCCACGTGCCATGAAATGAATCAGCCACTTCAAAATATTCTACTTATATTAGAAGAAATTTTAGACGAAAACCCCAACAATAAAAACTGTCTGGCTCTAAAAAAACAAGTAGAGAGGATAAAAGAAATAACATTTAAACTTGAGAACATCACCCATTATTCAACAAAGGAGTATGTAAAGGGAGTAAAAATAATAGATATAGATAAATCATCATCCTATTGTAGGATCAATGGAAAATTTAGTTAAGCATTAATAATAGACTCTTGACAGAGAGAAAATTTCCAAATAGGAGCAATTTTTCAAAATTTTCCAAACAGGTAGGAGGACCACATGAAAAAGACCCTTTTAGTTCTGTTGGTAGTGTTAATCTCTTCTTCATTGGCCATGGCTAGTCATGGACACGTGAGCCCACCTAAACATCCAGACAAGGATGCTATCTATGTAAACCTAGCAGGAATCATAAAAAACACCCATGGCGAGCCAGTTGGAGAAGCAGAAGTAAAGGTATTTTTAGGCGATAAGATGATGGATGAGCTTGAAACTGCTGAAAATGGAAAATTCTTATCAAGATTTTTTATATCAAAAGAGGAACAAAAATCACTTCATATAAAACTTGAGATATCCAAGGCCAGTTACAAGACCGAGATATTAAAATTGAATCCCAAAAATCTGGCCATGAAGGATAAAAATTTATACTTTAGCGGGGATATTATCCTAAAAAGGGTGCTGGGCCCGGCCTTCTGGATATCAACTGCTATTTTCTTTCTTGTTTACGTAATAATTGGTTTTGAATTGCTCCACAGGACAATAGCAGCAATGATTGGTGCGGCAACAATGCTAATTTTGTCATACACAATAGGAACTTTTAATCCTGAATATCATATCCTCTCTTATGAAGCAGCAATAGCCTCTATTGATATGAATGTTATATTCCTGCTTATGGGAATGATGATAATAATTGGCGTACTTAAACATACTGGTATCTTTCAATGGTGTGCGTATAAGTCATACAGTCTGGCAAGGGGAAATTTCTTTTTGTTGTCTATAATTCTCATGTTCTTTACTGCTTTCACTTCTGCATTTTTGGACAATGTAACTACCATGCTCCTTTTAACTGGTGTTGCCATTGAGATATGTGTGGCGCTCAATATAAATCCACTTTATCTATTAATTCCTTTAGTATTGGCATCGAATATTGGGGGTACAGCAACACTTATTGGTGATCCACCAAATATCTTGATTGGTTCTTATGCAGGACTTAGCTTTGTAAAATTTGTTGAGGCTCTGGCACCCATATGTCTCGTTTGTATGGTAGTACTTGTTGTATATACCAAATTCATATGGGGCAAAGAATTTGCCAAGGCAAAGATAGAAAATGTGGACGAATTTATTTTAAAGTTAAAAGAAAAATATAAAATAACTGACGCCAAGCTCCTTAGCTATGGTGGAGGGGTTTTGGCCTTTGTTATCTTTCTATTTTTAACTGAATCAATTTGGCATATGGAAGTTTCAGTAGCAGCGCTATTTGGTGCAGCTGTTTTGGTAACTATCGCTATAATTATGGACAAAATTGATCTAATTGAGCTTATTGAAAAAGACATTGAGTGGCCAACCCTTATGTTCTTTATATTCCTTTTTATGCTGGTTGGTGCTGTTGAATCAACAGGTCTTCTAGACCTAATTGCAGACTGGATATTAAAATTGTCAAAGGGAAATTTTGTAGCTGCGTGTACTTTTATCCTATGGGTTGCAGCTATTATGTCTGCCTTTGTGGACAATATCCCTTTTACAGCTACCATGTTGCCAATTGTAGGTTATCTCTCAAACGTGATTCCAGATGCCCACAACACTCTGTGGTGGGCACTTGCCTTAGGTGCCTGTTTTGGAGGGAATGGAACAATAATAGGTGCATCAGCCAATGTTGTAACAATTGGTATAGCTGAATCAAAAGGTTATAGAACTACTTTTATGGAATTTATGAAAGTAGCATTCCCTTACATGATAATAACTATAGCAATCTCCGAGGCATGGCTCTTAATTGTACGTCCATAATAAAATAAAACATTCATAAAGACGAAAAAAGGGGGCTTTTAAGTCCCCTTTTTTTATTTTATATCCAGACCAACTTTTTTTAAATCATCAAGAGAAATAGCCCCTTGTCTAATTATCTGTATGGTTTTATATCCAACAAACTTTACAATTGTAGAAGGCTTCATCCCTGAAGGTTGTGGATATAAATTAATTGCCATATCTACCTTACTCAAAAGTCCTTTATCTATTTCATCAAACCATCTAGGTGATGGTTTGCCAGAGAAATTTGCACTGGTTGCAACTAGAGGATATCCTGAACAAAGACATAAGTCCCTGGCAATAGGATGGGAGGTAAGCCTTATACACACATAACCTTCTTTGTTAACAACCCCTTTGGGCAAATTGGTTTTTCCAGAAAACAATATTGAGAGAGGACCTGGCCAAAATTTATCCAAAATCAAGTCTAAGGGCATGTTATCTGTTCTATTTACCAACATCTTTAGTTGTGATATGTCTCCAATTATAACTGGTAATACTTTTTGAATAGATCTATTTTTTATCTCAAAGATTCTCTTTATAGCATCTTGATTAAGGGCATTTGTGCCAAGTCCATACAAGGTCTCAGTTGGAAATATGACAACTCCTCCTTTTTTAATAATTTCTGCGGCCCTATCTATGATCGTCAAAAGTGACCTCCATTTTATTTTAATTTTGGCAAAAATCTTGCTTTTTAAAATTAAAACAAATAGAATCAGGAAATAAATTCCTAACAAAAAAACCTTACCTTATTAAAAGGAGAGGACATGGATAAAATTAATTTCAATGACATTGAAAAAATTATATCCCAACAAACAGATAAAACTAAGCAAAAAACACCTACCCAAGATTTTGATATTTTCCTTAAAAAACAAATTGAACAAAAACAAGAAAAAACGCATAAATCACAAGTTTCCTCAACCCCAATTGAACTTATGGAATTAGAGGCTGCCTTAAGGTTAAATCAAAATCAAGACCACATAAAGATCATGGATAAAATTGAATCCAGTCTAAATCAATGGGAAAAATATTCCCACAATCTATCTTCTGGGAATTTAAAGGAATCAGAAAATACTCTCACATCCATTTTAGACAACCTGTCTCAAATAGAGGACGACTTAAAAAATAACAACATAAATTCTAGCGAAGAAGTAGATAATATTGTAAATGAATTAAAAATAATGGCTCTATCCGAAAGGGCGAGATTAAATCGGGGAGATTATACGTAAAAACATTATTCATCAGAATTTTTTCCCTCCCATTGTTTGACAAGTGCTTGGCCATATTTTGTAAGACGATAACGTTGAGTAGGACTCCTTGGCGTTTGAGGCTGTGTCATCTCCAAAAGCCCTGCTTTAATGGCAGGATTCAAATAACGTTGGCGAAAGTGTTTAATATCTTTTAACTTCATTCTTTTCATCAACTCTTCGCGACTCATTTCTTCTCTGACAATCAAAAGCAGCTGTTTTACTTGTGGGGAAACTTGAGGGGTAACTTGAGGGGTATTTTTACGACATGTCTCTAAAATGCTAGAGAGCATAAAAATAATAAAAGGTGCTGCATCTGTTTGCATGGTGCTCTGTTTTATGGCCTGGTAGTAATCTTGTTGGTAAGCATGAACAATACTTTCCACTGGTAGGTCAATCAGAATAGGTTGCCACTGGCTTAAAATGAGTGTCTGCCACAATCTACCCATTCGTCCATTTCCATCGCTAAAAGGATGAATAAATTCAAGTTCATAATGAAATACTGAACTTGAGATTAGAGGATGAGCAGAAGTAGTTTTCAGCCAATTAAAAAGGTTCTGCATAAGTTCAGGGACACGAAGGGCGGGTGGTGCCATATGCAACACCTTACCTGCTCCCATTACCCCTACGTCACCTTGACGATATTGGCCGCAGTCGTCTATCAAGCCTTGCATCATTATTTCATGAGCTGCCAGAAAATCCTTTTCTTTTTCTGGACGCCATTTGGATAATTGTTTATATGCAGAAAGGGCATTTCGCACTTCTTGTATTTCTTTTGGAGGGGCAATGACAGGTGTACCGTTTATAATGGCTGTAATTTGTTCTTCACTTAATGTATTGCCTTCAATAGCCAATGTTCCACGTATGGTGCGGATACGGTTAATGCGTCTAAGTCGCAAATCATGGCGATTCAATACGGATAATTTTCCCACTTCCTCACTAATTGCAGCTACTAACGAAACAATTTCTTCCGTTATAGTATAAGGAGGCTTATAACTCATAATTGTCATCCAATAGACGCCCTTGCTTTCAGATTCTATAAACAACACTAGATTAAAGATGTTTTCCTATAACGAATATCCTGAGCGGTAGATATATTCTAGGTCTTCAAATTTTTTTCTAAATTTTTATTCTGTTTCTTGTTCTTTTGGAAACTATATCGGCCTAATTGTATATCCAACAATTATTTTAACTCAAACTCTTTTATAGGTATATAGATAGGTCCAGTTGGTTTTAAAATGCTTTGCCATAAAATAAATCTATCAATGGTTATCTCGGGCCAAGTGAGCTCATTTAAATATTTTAATAACTCCTTCCAATTGTCTTTTAAATGAGCATATTTTATCCGTCCTATAGTGAGATGAGGCTTAAATGGTCTATCATCTCCCTTAATTCCAATAGATGATAGGGATGAAGAGACTTCTTCTGCGAGTTTTATACATTCTCCATATCCTTTTTTGGTCCCCACCCAAAGAATGCGTGGTCTTTTGATATTTGGAAAATATCCACCACCTCCTGCCTGCAAGATAAATGGAGCTACTGAAACATTTTCAAGAGTATCTTTGATTTGATCTACTTTTTTTTCATTAACTTCACCAATAAAAAATAAGGTGAGATGGAAATTTTTTTCTTGAGTCCACTTAATCTTAGACAATAATTTATTTGCCCAGTTGTTTTTTATTTTTTTTAAATTTTTTTTGTATTCATCGACAAAAGGAATCCCTACAAAAACACGCATCTAATAACTCCATATAATATGCATTAATAAATATTCAATTTTAACTTAAAACTAAAAACAAAATAGATTCAATAACCTCACACATACAACCTAATGTATCTCCAGTTATGCACCCCAAGGTCTTTTTATAATAAAAAATAATTAAAAATGTTGATATAAAAAAAACACTATTTAACAAAAAGCAATCTTTACCCAGATAAAGAGAGATAAAAATTATAAAAGCAAATGGAATAAATTCTTTTAATTTTACATTTGATGCAAAAAAACCTTTAGCAGTACCCTGTTCCCTACAATATCCCAAGAATTTCATTGCAATAACCATAGAGGTCCTGGAATATGCAGGTATTAAAGTAATTATTAAAAATCTGTTATTATCTATACCCTTTATACCAAAATATTTGATTCCAAGAACGCCTACAATGGCCAGGACGCCCATTGTACCAATCCTGGAATCTTTCATTATTTTAAGCATATCTTCCATGGACCTATGACTAAATATACCATCAGCAGTATCAGCCAGTCCATCTAAGTGAAGTGCACCTGTAAGAAATACAAACATAATTACATCTAGCCATGAGGTCGTGCTAACTTGAAAAATCTGAGACATAAAAAAATCAAAACTGGCCACTATAAGTCCCAAAAATAGGCCAACTATAGGGAAATAGGCTCTTATTTTATCAGGGGAAAATTCCAATTTGATCTTTTTAGGAATAGGAATAGTTGTCAAAAATAGTAATGCTTCCAGAAAATTTTTCATTTTTTAACCTTTTATTAGATTTGGAATTCCACAGGTAACAAAGTACACTTTATCTGCCACTTTTGCTACTTTTTGATGCATAATTCCCACAACATCCCTGTATTTTCGAGAAACTTCATTTGATGGGACAATTCCAAGACCAACTTCATTGGATACAAGTATTAACAACCCTCTATTTCTTGCAATTACCTCTAAAAGTTTTTGTATCTCAACTTCAATTTCCTGGATGGTAAGACCCTTATAAAAGAGATTGTTTACCCACATTGTGAGGCAATCTACCAACACGACGTATCCTTTAATCACAACACCATTTAGTCTATCTGGCAAATCATATGCACATTCCAAGGTCTCCCACTCATCTCCCCTCTCTTTTTTATGTTTTTTCACCCTGTCTTCCATCTCCTCATCGCACACAATGGAAGTTGCCACATAGATCTTCTTTTGGTCTAAATATTTGTCCGCTAATTCTAATGCAAAGCTGCTTTTGCCACTCTTACAACCACCAATTATAAAAATTGTCTCCATAAAGGAATTTTCTCCTGCTTTAAAACATCTTATATGGCGCAAAATAATATTTTAACATGTTAGGTGAAAGCCAGCACCAACTTTTCTACCTTCTTTATATAACCTGTTAAATTCAGAGATAGCGTCTTTTGTTGGTTTTTCTATAAGTTTAATTTTTTGTTTTTTCAAATAATTTTTAAGGGAAGGATCAACTTTCATCAAACCAGGATCACCCTGGCCTATTACAATAATTTCCACGCCATGTTCAAGTATATCTTTTATATCTCTTTGTAACACCTTGTGTCCTTCACTTCGCCACCAATTGGGGATAACGGTATTTCCTATTATCTTCAAATCATGGGTATATGTTTTTCCTGATATCTTAATATATCCAAATCTATACTCTTGTATCTGAACCATATATCCCTCCCATAAACAAAACAAAAAAGGCTGGTCAAAAGACCAGCCTTTTTCATCTTTATTGGTTTCATATCTATTAATACATGCCACCCATACCAGCACCAGGTGCAGGCATGTTCTTATCTTTTTCCTCTGGTTTTTCACAAATTGCAGCCTCAGTTGTTAAGAGCAAGGATGCAATAGAGGATGCATTTTGAATTGCAATCCTGGTCACTTTCTTTGGATCAATTACACCAGCCTTGAGAAGGTCTTCATACTCACCAGTGGCTGCATTAAATCCAAAGGCACCTTTCTCAGATTTTACTTTCTCAACCACTAAAGAGCCCTCATAACCTGCATTTGCGCAGATCTGACGTAGAGGTTCTGTGAGTGCATTTTTGATAATTTCAATACCTGCTTTCTCATCTTCATCAGCGGCCTTCAAAGCTTCAACTGCCTCAATGCATCTGATAAGGGCTACGCCACCACCAGGAACAATACCTTCCTCAACAGCTGCCCTGGTTGCATTGAGTGCGTCTTCTACCCTGGCCTTCTTTTCCTTCATCTCGGTCTCAGTTGCAGCACCAACATTAATTACTGCAACACCACCTACTAACTTGGCCAGACGCTCCTGTAATTTCTCCCTATCATAGTCAGAAGTGGTCTCTTCAATTTCAGCCCTGATCTGGTTAACCCTGGCTTTGATGTCTTCTGGTTTTCCAGCACCATCAATTATTGTGGTATTTTCTTTGTCAACAATTATCTTCTTGGCCTCGCCAAGGTCATTTAAAGTAGCATTTTCAAGCTTGATACCCAGATCCTCTGAGATCACCTGACCACCAGTTAAGATAGCAATGTCCTGCAACATTGCCTTTCTTCTCTCTCCAAAACCAGGAGCCTTTACTGCACATACCTGCAAGGTTCCCCTTAATTTGTTCACAACCAATGTAGCAAGGGCTTCTCCCTCTACGTCTTCAGCAATAATCAACAAAGGCTTACCCTGTTTTGCAACCTGCTCTAACACAGGGAGTAGGTCCTTCATTGCAGATATCTTTTTCTCATGAATCAAAATGTATGCATTTTCCAGCTCACATGTCATCTTCTCGGCATTGGTCACAAAGTATGGAGAGAGGTAACCTCTATCAAACTGCATACCTTCAACAAAATCTAGGGTATTCTCGAGACCTTTGGCCTCTTCTACAGTAATAACTCCCTCTTTCCCAACCTTGCTCATTGCATCAGCAATGAGGTTACCTATTGTTGGATCATTGTTGGCAGAGATTGTACCTACCTGTGCAATGTCCTTTTCATCTCTGGTTGGAACAGCGATCTCTTCTAATTTTTTAACAACTGCATCAACGGCCTTATCAACACCTCTCTTAATGATCATGGGATTTCTGCCAGCAGCAACTAATTTAATGCCTTCATTGAATATTTTCTGGGCAAGGATGGTTGCTGTTGTGGTACCATCACCAGCAATGTCAGATGTCTTGCTGGCAACTTCTTTTACCATCTGGGCGCCCATATTTTCAAACTTATCTTCCAATTCAATCTCTTTTGCAACTGTTACACCATCTTTTGTGATAACTGGAGATCCAAAAGACTTTTCAATAACAACATTCCTTCCCTTTGGACCTAAAGTTACCTTCACAGCATTTGCAAGTTTATCTACTCCAGCCTTTAATTTTGCTCTCGCATTCTCACTATATAAAATTTCCTTTGCAGGCATATTACCCACCTCCTTTTAAAATTTAGTTTTCAATAATAGCAACAATATCATCTTCTCTCATGATGAGATATTCTTCACCCTCAATCTTTACCTCGGTTCCTGCATATTTGCTAAACATTACCTTGTCACCAACCTTTACAGACATCTCAATCCTCTTTCCATCATCAGTAAGCCTACCAGGACCAACAGCAATTACTTCACCTTTGATTGGCTTTTCTTTTGCAGTATCAGGAATAATAATTCCACCTTTTGTCTTTTCCTCTTCCTCTAAACGCTTAACCAACACACGATCATGCAATGGTTTTAACTTCATAGCCTCCACCTCCGTTTTATTTTGTTGTTTTTATTATCTCAAATTTATTATTAGCACTCATCAGTTGCGAGTGCTAACAAAACCAATATAACCTAGTGCCTTAATGGACGCATGTAAATATAAACTCGATTTTTTAGTTGTAAAGATCGGAAAATAAATTTTTTTATATTTTTTATTTAACCTATTAAAATACTTTACAATTTTTTATCAGATTCCTCTACTGCTCGACTCATTTCTTCTCTTAACTCTTTTAATTTTTTCTCTAATTCAAAATCATAAATAGCCAGGATTTGAGCTGCAAGGTAAGCTGCATTTCTCGCTCCAACCTTGTCAATGGCAACGGTTGCAACAGGATATCCAGGGGGCATTTGTACAGTGGAGAGAAGAGAGTCCATACCTCCTAAGGAAGATGCATTAATAGGAACTCCAATAACAGGTCTTATAGTCCTCGCTGCAACTGCTCCAGCAAGGTGGGCTGCAAGACCAGCAGCACAAATAAATACCTTGCACCCCTTTTCTTCTAAATCTCTAATTAAATTTTCAGTCCTATCTGGGGTCCTATGGGCAGATGTTACATGAAACTTATAGCTAATACCCAATTTTTCCAACACCTCCACACAGGGAACCATTTTCTCTTTATCTGAAATACTCCCAATAAAGATAGCTACATCTACCATAAATTCCTCCTGGTTTGATAGCGAAATTAAAACCTTTGTTTAATCTTTTAGAAAATTAACTTAAGGCAAGATAAAAGGGAGGAAGGGAGACGGAGAGGGAGGGATTCGAACCCCCGGAGGGCTGTCAACCCTCAGTAGTTTTCAAGACTACCGCCTTCGACCGCTCGGCCACCTCTCCGTGGAAAGAGAAATATTAATCACATATTTTAAAAATTTCAAGTTTTTTCATTCAACTTTAAGTTGATTTTACAAAAATTTTAGATAACTAATTGATATTATTGTTTTTTAACCTTCTTTTAACAGAACTATATTTTGAGGTCAATTGCGCTTATTGAAGACAAAGGTTTGGAGCTTATATAAAAATAAAAGAAAAAAAATAACAGTTTATAAATTGGTCTAAAAATTATCTTTAGTCCCTGTATACACAAAATTTTTTGCAATCATCTTAAAAAAAGACCCTTTATCAATACCAATTGGGTTTTTACACCTGGGGCAAAGTATTTTCCCATCTTTCTCATCCCATCCAAAGGCCTTGGTTATCCTGTCTTTGTGACATCTAAGCACTTGGCCCTTTCCGATTTTTCGATATTTCCAGAGTTTTTTCTTGCACTTAGCGCATCTTATAGTGAGCATAGGTCAGATGTTTTTACTTTTTTCTTAAAATTAAAGCAAGAGGGACCAAAAACATAGTTATTGTCCCAAGAAAGATAAAACTGTCATTAAATGCAAGCATACCTGCCTGCCTCCTAACTTCCATATATATAAGGGCAAGGGGTTTTGAATCTGGAATTGGGAATGAAATAGGATAATGCAAAAACCCAACAACCTTATGCCACAAGGTCCAAAACTCCTCTCTATATGGCACAACGTTTTTAACGAGCATGGTCTGATTAAACTGCTCACTTCTAGCAAGATGAGTAGTAGCAATGGCAGTTCCAAAACTCCCACCTAGATTTCTAAGCAGGTTAAATATGCTGGATGCATTTCCAATCTTTTCCTTAGGAATATTTACATATGTTGCAGCAGTAAGTGGCACAAAAAACATACCCATACCACATGCCTGTATAACTCTGGGCCAACAAAGCTGCCAAAAACCAGCATTCAAGGTAAATTTCCCCATTGAAATGACTGCAAAAGATATCAAGGAAAGGCCGAGCATAAGTAAAAGATATGGAGGAGCTCCCCTATTTAACAGACGCCCAACCATAAACATAACAATCATGGTGGCGAGTCCGCTAGGCCCTAGCACCAACCCTGCCCACATAGCAGTGTAATTCATTAAATTCTGCAAAAATAATGGCAAAAGTACAATACTTCCAAAAAAACTCATAAACCCTGTAAACAAAATAAAATTTCCAGCCAAAAATACTTTATCTTTGAAAACAGAAATATCTAAAATTGGATCATCAGCATACAATTCCCGTACAATGTATATGAGAAAACTAATGAAAGAGATAATGCTAAGGGTAATTATAAAGTTAGATTCAAACCAGTCTTCCCTTTGACCTTTATCCAAAACTATCTGGAGACAACCAACCCATAAAAAAAGCAGCATAAGGGAAAAGTAATTAACTTTACCATTTTTTCTCTGTTTTATATATGGGGGATCAAAAATAAATAAAATGGTCATAAAAACAGATAATATGCCTATGGGTAGATTTATATAAAACACCCATCTCCATGAAAGATTATCAGTTATCCAGCCTCCAACCACAGGTCCAATTGTTGGCGCAAGAACCACGCCCATTCCAAATATGGCCATGGCCATGCCGTGCTCTTTTTTTGGAAAGCTCTCTAACAATATGGCCTGGGATATGGGCTGAAGCGCCCCTCCGCCAATTCCCTGAAGTATTCGTGCAAGAATTAATATTCCCAATGTTGGAGCACTTCCACAAAGCATTGAAGCAAAGGTAAACAAGATTATTGACCCAATTAAATAGCGTTTTCTGCCAAGTATATTTGAGAGAAAACCAGTAATAGGAATAATCACTGCATTGGAAACAAGATATGAAGTGAGCACCCAGGTTGATTCATCTAAACCAGCATTTAACCCCCCTTGAATGTGGGGAAGAGATACATTCACCACACTTGTATCCATTACTTCAATAAAAGTTGGCAAAATTACAGTTAAGGCAATAATCCACTTGTTTACAGATGGAGTGCCCTGTTCTATTATTGTATCCACTTCAGTTACCTAAGGGTTTTTCCTGATCTGTCCCTTATATCAACTTTTACTACCAATGATGACCCCAGCCTTAAAGGATTTTTTTTATAATCATAATCATCTAATTCAATTTTTACTGGAATCCTCTGAACCACCTTTATCCAGTTTCCAGAAGCATTCTCAGGGGGTAAAAGCGAGAACACCTGACCAGTTCCTGCCCTTATACCAATAACATGACCGTAAAACGTTACATGAGGATACATGTCAGCCCTTATCTCTGCTTTTTGCCCTATCCTTATGTTGGTGAGCTGTGTCTCTTTAAAATTTGCCTCAACATATACCTTATCAAGGGGTACAACAACCATAAGCACCTGACCAGGCAAAACCCTATTTCCCCTTTGTAGCTTAGATCCAGCCACATAGCCTGAAATAGGTGCCTTTATTTTACAATAACTCAGTTGCAACTTGGCCTCATCAAGTGAGGCCCTTACATAATCCCTCTCCTTTTTCAAACTATTCAAAGACTCTGTTGCAGATAAAATCTTTGATTCATTTTTTCTTGCTATTGACATGGCAATTTTGGCGTTTTTTATCTTTTTGCTGGACTCATGTTCCATTATCTTTAAAGAAGCAATTTTGTGTGTTATGGACTCAATCTGAAACTTAAGCTTATTATAAGTTGTCTCTACTTCATCAAACTTTTCTTTAGATATTGTATGTTTTTTATATAGTCTTTTATATCTTTTATATTGTAATTTTGCCAGATAGAGATCCTGCTCCAAACTATTTTTCTGGGCTATTAATGACTTTATTTCTGTATTTATTCTATTTTTCTCATCAAGTGCCAGGTTCATATCATTTTGTGCCTTTTTTATATTCTTTTTTAAATTGTGTTTTAATATATCTAAATCAATTTCTGTACTTTTTATTTTAAAATCAAGAGATTCTAATTTATTTTGCAATTCTTCTACCTTTAGTTTATATACTGCTGAATCCAAGAAAACTAAAATATCACCTTTTTTAACATAATCATCATTTTTAACATATACTTTTTCTATTGTTCCTGGAATTCTACTACTGACATAACTACTATCTGCCTGAACATATGCATCATCAGTAGTCACAAAATTTTTCAAATAAAAAAACCAATAGAGAAAAAAGATAAATCCACATATAATTACAGATAGAATAATGATCTTAGTTCCCTTTCTTGCCCTTTCATTATTTCTATTTTCCATCTACTATTCCCTCCATCTATATTGACATATGGCTCTCTATGTTTTGATAAGGCTGTATTTTTCTTAACTTCTCTGCAAAATTTAATATTCGCCAATTGCCCTTTTTAAAGCAGCAAGTGCCACATGATACCCATAAAGTGCTCCATAGTAATTCATCTCTGACTGGGTTAAATAAGCCCTTGCATCTAAGACATCTGTAGATGTATTCACCTGCACCCTGTACCCTTCATTTGTTACCCTATAATTTTCCCTTGCCTGGGACAGCGATTTTCTTGCTGTTTCTACATTTATCTTCGCAACCATAAGGTCCTCATATGCCTTTTTTACCTGAACAGCTATCTGGTCCTTAAGCGCTTGTTTTCTCGCCTTTAATGACTTCAATTTCCACTTGGCTTTTCTTACATCAAAAAACTTTTTTCCAGACTCAAAAAATTCCCATTTTGCATTGATTCCAAGGAGCAAATTTTTCTCATTTGTAAATTTATTTTCTGTTGCACCTAAATCTTCACCCTCTCTTTGATATTCCCCAAAAATAGAAACAGTTGGGAAAAACCTACTTCTGGCAAGTTTAATCCCCCAGTCTGCCTGCTTAATTGCCCTGTCCATTGCAATTATCTCTGGCCTTTTTTTCATGGCCTCTTTTATTAATTCACGGAGATCTTGAGAGAAAAATGGCATTGTATCCACGTCCTGAATTTCATAAGAGAGATCAAGTATATTTTTGTTTAAAATTCTGTTTAGGTTTGATCTCGCAACAGACAGATCACTTTTTGCCCTAACTAATTTTTGTTTTGCCAGAGAGTAGGCCACTTCTGACTTCAAAAGGTCGTTTTTGGGAATTATGCCCTGGGAATAAAAACCTTTTGCATCATCTAAATGGCTTTTTAACTGTTTTACTTCTTCCTCCATTACCTCAAGCTCTCTTCTGGCAAGCAATACATTAAAATATGCCTGCTTTACCTCAAAGGCCACATCTAGCTTTGTTAGCTCTGCTGACAATTTTTCCCTATCAAGTCCAAGTGCAGATATCTCATATTTTGATAAAAGTGCAAAACCAGTAAAAATAGGTTGGACCAATGAAATATTCCATGAGTATGTATTTCTATATCCTCTGACAAATTTCTTCTCTTGTGGTCCCATTTTAAAATATACAAAGGGATCATCTCGAAGATGTAGATATTTATATTCAGCAGAAATTTTTGGTAACATCCCTGAGAATGCACTTCTCTTCTCTTCCATTGCTGCTCTTTTATTAAAAAGAGACTCTTTTATTTTAGGATTATTTTTTATTGCTATTTGAACAGCTTTGTCCAATGTAAGTATTTCGGCAGAGTGCGATATTCCCATCAAAAAAAATATACAACAAAAAAGAATAAACAAAAATCTTACCTTATGCATTCTATCCCCCTGTATTCAAATGCACTATCTAACAATTCCATAAAACAACAAATCAAAGATCGTACCAAAATACTTTTCTTCTAAGTCCTCTTCTTCCATCAAAATACCATGTTTTAATATGGTCCAGATTAAATTTAAAAAGACTACTGATGTTTTTTTTGGATCAACTTTCCTGAAAACACCATTTTTAATCCCTCTACTTATCACATTAGAAACTAACTCCTGTATTGCAATAATTTTATTTTTAGCTTGTTTATTTATACTCTCAATCTTATATAAATCCTCTATCACTAGAATGGATATCACATCTTTAGACTTTCTATATTCCTCAAAGTGCAACTTACCTATCTTAAATAAGATATCCCTTTCATTATCATACCTTGATATAATTTCTTTTATCTTAATCTCAAAATCGTCCATTTTCTGTTGAATTATTGAACCAAACAAATCCTCTTTACTGGAGAAATACCTATAAATTGTTCCTTTCCCAACCCCTGCTCTTTCAGCAATATCTGACACCAAAGTAGCGTGAAATCCATTTTTGGCAAATTCAAGCCTGGCAGCTTTTAATATCTTTGTTTTTGTAGCCATAATTCATTACCCCCTGGTCGGACTGACTGGTCAGTCCGACTTCGGATGTATTAAATATTAAATGGTCTTGTCAAGTATTAGATGAAAATATTTAAAAAAATGTATAATTACTAGAATCCCCACGCAGGTAGTTGATATGCTTTGGGATTGGTGATTTGTGATTCGTGATTAGTGATTTGTGATTAGTAATTGGTAAGTGGTAATTGGTAATTAGTGATTGGTAAAATTTAAGAGTAGGTGACAAAAACTGCCCCTCTCATAATGTTACAGACTCTTATTTAATCACAAATCACAAATATAACAACAAATAAAAAATCACGTAGTTATTCAGCTATGTTGTATTTAAAATGATCTTTAGAGGTAATGTTATAACTCTAACTCCCTAACTTTCTTTTTGTCCACAATTTCATCTCCCGCATCTTTTTTCTTCTCTCTCTTGCAAGAGATTTTGCAATTAAAGACTGCTTTTTCTTGTATCCCCATTTTTCCTTGTATTCCTGAGGGGTCAAACCATGAGTCTTTAAGTGTTTCTTTGTAAGCACTTTGAAAGCCTTTCCACATTCAAGACATATAATTGATTTTTCTCTAATAGCCTTTTTAGGATCTACTGCTGGTTTTTGTTCTTCCCGAGATACCTCAGACTGTTCTCCTTCTACCAGACCTTTAAGTTGATCTGCAAGGGATTTAACCATAGAGGTAATTTCCTCCTCAGTCATATTCCTTACACCTGCCTGTGCTTTAACTATTTCTAATGCCTGTTTAATATACTCTTCCATCCTATCCTCCCATTTTAAATATAATGTTATTTAATAAATTTTTGCTTATTGAATATACACATTAAATACTAAAAAACATATATTGTCAATTAGTTTTATTCATTTTTTAAATAAATTTTTTTTGAAAAAAGTTACTAAAATTAAAATGTGAAAAAGACAATAATAAATCCCCAATCAATAGCCAATCAATAATAAAAAAATAAGTTAACTACTTTAAAAGAATCTCTATTTGATAGATGAACATCAAATCTTTGGAAAAATTACATGAGGAATCACTGGTGAAAACTGTTTGTTCTCAATATAATGACTAATTTGTTAAAAGATCACTAATCTATCTTAAATAAAGATTATATTACATACTTGAAGGATCAAAATTAAAAAGTATATTGGTTCAAACAAACCAACACTTCTGCTGCCCTTTTTATGTCCTCAATCTTTACCCTTTCTTTTGGTGTATGACAAAAAGCCAACTCTCCAGGTCCCCACACTACTACATCAAATCTTTCCTTTAAATTCAATGCATCTGTCCAGGATTTTATACTGGTGTAATTAACTGGCAATTTAGCCTTAAAGATAGCCTGTTCAAGATACTTAGCAACCTCGCCACTTATCCATCCCTCATATACATGGTCAATTTCATATTCACCGAAATCTTCTATAAATTTAAATTTGTCTGAATAATTAGAAAATTTTTCATCTGGTTCCAAAAATACCTCAAATTTTATCTCACAACTATCTGGAATTACATATTCTTCTGAACCACCAATTATTTTTAAGGGATTAATATTTAAATTTAGCTCTTTAAGTTTATTATAGAGTTCCAAGGCCTTATCTATTGCATTGAGTCCTTTTTCAGGGAGAGAACCGTGTGCTTGTTCGCCTTGAACTTTTACAGTGAGTTCAAAATCTCCCCAGTGTCTGGATGCTATTTTTAACTCAGTAGGTTCCATTATAATGGCATATTTCCCAGACACCCAGGAATCAATAAATTCCTTAGATCCAGAGCCGTCCTCTTCTTCATCGCAAAAAAAAGCAAGGGTATAATCCACCTTATCCTCAGCTGCCAAAAGCATAGCAGCAACACTTCCCTTGGCATCGCACACCCCAGTCCCATAAGCATAGACCCCATCACAACTGTATTTTCTTTTCATAGAAACTGTATCCAGGTGTGTGGCTACTATTAGATTTGAGTCAGATTTAGTGGCAATATAATTTTCACCATCAACTACATCATATCCCAAATTCTTCAAATAATCTTTAACAAAAACTGTAATTTTATCTTCCTTTTTACTGGGAGATTCAATCTCTACTAATTCCCTTAACAAATTAAGGATCTTCTCATTTTTACCCATTTCCCCTTTTCTCCAATTTTTTTAAACCCAAACTTTTCATAAAACCTCATAGCATGAAAATTAGTTTTTCCGACCCAAAGCTCAACACTCTTTCTTCCCTGTCTAATTCCATACTCAAAAACCTTTTCCAATAGCCTATCTCCCACCCCTTTTCTTTTAAATTCCTTTAAAACAAAGATCTCATGAATCTCTAAAATCCTTTCTCCTTTTAAATTAATCCAGTTAGCATCTGAGGCAGCAAATCCAGCAATTTTATCTCCCTCTTCAGCAACAAAAAAACCCTCTTTATCTCTTTTATAAAGCCATTTAAAATAATTTCTCACTTCTTTTTTTGTATGATACTTATAATCATCAAGATCTTCATAAGCCTTTGTATAGGCCTCAACAAAATTGTCTATATCATCATATGTTACCTGTCTTATTATCATATCTCTTCTAATTATTCAAAATCACACTGCAATCTACAACTATAGGAGTTCCTTGCTCATTAAAACATATGGGATTTATATCTATCTCTTTAATATGGTTATTGTTTGCTCCAATATTGGACACCTTTACTATAATATCGGCAAGGGCATTTTTATCAACTTCTACAAGAGATCTCACACTTTCAAGGATCTTCTTTCCCTTAATGTCCTGAAGCATCATCATAGCTTCTTTAAAACTTACTGGAGCCAATCTAAAAGTAATATCTCTTAGGATCTCAGTAAAAATTCCTCCTAGTCCAAACATCACACATGGACCCATTATCCTATCCCTTATAAAACCAACAACCACTTCTCGCTGGTTATTCACCATCTCCTGCACTAAGATCTTTGCTTCTGGAAATTTATCTTTTATAATATTGTATGCATTTTCTGCTTCTTGATCTGACTTTACATCTAAAAAAACCACTTTATGTTCTGACTTATGTGCAAGACCAGGTAAAGATGGTTTTAGTACCACTGGATATCCAATTTCTGCTATTGCTTTTCTCACCTCTGTAAGATCTTTAGCCAAAATTTCTTTACACACTAAAACACCTGCCTCCCTTAATATATTTTTACTATCATATTCAGATAATATTTTTTGTTCTTTCATATAATCATCCTTCAATAATATTTTTTTTGATATTATTGTAATCCCACAAGGCCTTTAAACATAAAACAGCCCTTTTCATACCCAAGACAACAGGAATATTATTTTCCTGTAGATATTTTATTGGAGGATCTTCTGCACCTGTTAAAGAAGACAATATAATTGGTTTATTTACTCTTTTTTTTAGTTCAATAAGCCTATCACAGGCCTGCATGCAAATTTGATGCATAAATTCTACCATTTCTGATGGTATTTCTTTTACTTTATGCTTGACACTATTTATTTTATCTCTCATATGCATAGGTCCAAATAAACCATAAATAACAATACCACCTATATCTTCTCTTTCAAATAATATTTTTGGTAGCTTATAAATAAGCAATTCATAATCAAAACTAAGTGTGATATCTATGGGATTTTTCAGTGCAGAAATAGATGGAGTTATCTTTGATATAATTTTTTGTGTATCTTCAGATAATTGCGGAACAACAAGCCCCTGTCTTTCACATTGGTCTGCAATACAGGCCCCTGGTCCTCCTGAATTTGTTATAATACCTATCCTATTGTTTTCTAGACATGGTTGAGTTGATAAAACAAGTCCCATATCAAAAAGTTCAATAATGGAATCTGCCCTGATAATGCCCGCTTGTTTAAAAAGTCCATCATATAATTCGTCTTTACCTGACAGGGCTGCCGTGTGGGAAATTGTGGCCCTGGCACCTGCTTGAGTGCCACCAGCATATACAGCAATAATAGGCTTTTTAGGGACAATCTTTTTTGATACCTCCAAAAATTGCCTAACCCTTTTTATGCCTTCAATATACAGGGCAATTGCATGGGTGTTTGGATCTTCTCCAAGATATTCTAAACAATCAACCACATCTATATTTGCCTGATTTCCAACGCTTATTGCCTTACTAATCCCAAGACCTATTTTTGAAAAATAGTGAAGGGTCTGGGTAACAAAACTGCCACTCTGTGATATTATTCCAAGGTGTCCAGGGCTATTTTTTATTGCAAAAAAAGTAGTATTTAAACCATTTTCAGGGTTAACTGCACCAATACAATTGGGCCCTAAAAACCTTATGTTATATTTATGAGCTATCTCATTAATCTCTTTTTGAAGCTCTTGGCCCTTATCACCCATTTCAGAATAGCCAGCAGTAATTATAATTGCGTGTTTTATACCCTTTTCTCCTGCCTCCATAAGTAATTTAGGAACAGATGCATTTGGCACCATAACAACCAGCAGGTCAACTATTTCTGGTAAATCTTTTATAGAGCTATACGCCCTCAGACCTAATATTTGTCTTTCCCTTGGATGTATTGGGTATATCTTACCTTTAAAGGTTCCTATTAATGAAAGTAAATGCAGTGCTCCAGGTTTAGAAAGATCAGAAGACGCACCAACAAAGGCAATTGAGTCTGGATTTAATATTGTATTTAGGGGATGGTTTATAATCCTTTTATTTTCCATACCAAATCCTTGTATTTGTTCTTGGTTGATTAAATTAAATCTATAAACAAATGATTTTACCTCGCTCTGATATAATGTTACCTAATTCAAACAATAAAATCAACAAGTTAATGTGAATCTTGAAAGATTGAAAATACTATGAAAATGCATTATATTTATTATGTTATACAATAGAGCTCCATATCAAAACCATCTTGTTTTTTATACCTGGAAAAAATATAATGTCTATATGCCTCGTAATCCTTATAGTTGCACTCAAGTCCAGCTAATTTTAACCCTTCTATTATTTTATCAAATTTTGGAGGACACCCTTTTATTGGAATAGGGGTTTTAATATTTGGATTATCTTTATTTAATTTACACGCACAATTCCCAAATAAAACTGTATAATCATATCCTTTAGATGCAATCTGTTTTTTACCTGATACAAGTTCTACATTTTTAAAGGGTTCGCCTTTAAATGCAGACATAACAAGTATTAACATTGGATTATACATCATAGAGCAACCTGTGCACAGGGTATTGTCATACTTTCTAATTGCAATTCCCGATATTCCCCTTTTTTTAAACCCCATGGGCATTGTGTTGTCTTCTGTCCATTCCCAGTCACTTTCAATTCGTTCTATATGTGTTTTAAGGTCTTCTCCTTTTATCTCCACATCTTCTATTTTATAGTCAATTTTGTGGACCTTGGCAAAATACTTTAAATGCTCTACTTCATCTACGTCATAACCAAGGATTTTTGCTCCAACTACATCACATGCAAATGGATCTTTTGAAGCAACTATAAGGTCCTTTCTATACGCCTTACCTGTTTGTGCAGGCCCTTTTTCCAGCGCAAATATACCATCAATTATTGTCAAAGCTACAGGCAACTTTTCTATAATATGTGGAAACATATAATTTAAATCTCTATCTTTATGGTGACAAAACATCTTTGACTTTCTATTAAGACATCCCTTTAAATTCTTAATCCCAAGAGAGACAGTTGCCTGGTTATGAGTTTTTAGTACAGGAAAATTTATTATCTTGTCAGCATGAACAGCCTTTTTTGCTACAGACAAAGAGAAGTCACCAAAATCCACATCTTCAAACTCGTCTAGATTGAAATCAACAAGTTCCACTCCATATCGTTGTTCTAATTTATCAAAGCCCATTTGTTTATATATTGCAAGCCCCATATCTTTTTTATGTATATTTAACGTGGCCTCACCAATTATTATATGGTGAAACCCTGCATCATGCAAAATTTTAACAAGGGCTTCCATTAATACAGCAGTAGTTACTACTCCATATGGAGGAAATGGTAAATCAAAGTCCCAGGCAACTAAATTGGGTTTTATCAAAATCCTATCCTGTGGATGGAAGTCTTCTAGGCCATTTATTAAATCAATGGCCTCTTTTAAAGAATCATAAGGATCTTTATATCTAACAACAGATACACAAGGGCTAGACATAGCCACCTCCAAAATTTAAAGAGTTAACTAGTTTATTTCAAACTGGTCCAAATCCTTTTTATTTACCTTTAAACAACATCCGAAATTTTTCCAACATCTTTTTGGGGGTCACAGTAGGTCTTTCATACCGAGGTAGCTTATCTTCTATCCCGGCTAAATATTTTGCAATATTCTTTAAAGAATTTACATCATATCTAGACATCATAGTAATAGTCTCCATTTGAGGAGATCCTCCTCCATGCAGACCAGCCACCTGCATGACTCCCGCCAATTCTGAAACCAAAATATTCTCAATAAACCTAAAACATCTATGCTGATCTTCTGCAGAAATATTTGGGTTTCTCACCATATATTTATTAAGTAGCTCCTTTGTCTCCTGGGCATAAAAATCTCCTTCCATGGGCAGGGTTGCCGCAAGTCCCCCTGCAATATCCGCAAGGATTTTATATTCATTGTATATTTCTTCCCCAGCCAGTCTCCGACCCACATTGGTTAAAATCTCATCTGGTATATATGTGCCAGATTCAGACTTCTCTCCTCTATATGCACTTGCCTGTCCTGCAGCAAAAACAAGTTCTGCGGTCCCTATTAAGTGAGATAATTTTTCTTTTACATGGGACTCTTTTTCAATACCATTGTACTCCGCTACAAGGGCAGTTGCACTGGCCAAGACTTCACTGATTGCTGGTTTGCAACCAGTATAAGAATGTCTGTGAAAATGAGCAAAAAGTAAGGCCAAATAACCTGCAAATGGCGTCTGTCTTGGATCAGATTTACCATTTAAAAATACTCTTTCATTTGGTACAAATACATCGTCAAATATAGTAAAAGATTCAGCATCACCAAATTTTGCAATAGGTGCCTTTAAATGCTTTCTTTTATGTTGATATGCATATCTTGCCACAATCTTCACACCTTCAGTATCTGCTGGAATGGCAAATGCCACTGCATACTCACTGTCTTTATCAGTCATAAATCTGGTGGGAATAACTATTATCTCATCTGCATAAGGTGCAATGGTATTGTGGAGTTTTGCCCCTCTAACAACAATACCATCTTCTCTAGTCTCTACTATGCGTAAGTACATATCTCTATCTTTCTGTTCATGAGGTCTTCTTAGCCTGTCTCCTTTTGCATCTGTCTGGGCACAATTGGCACACAAATCATTTTCCTGGAAATACTTTAAATAATTTTTAAAGCGCTCATAATGGTCTGTTCCAAGCATCTGATCCATCTCATAAGTTACAACAGAGAGGGCATTCATTGCATCAATACCCATACACCTTTGAATGCACCCACCCACTCTATGACACAAAAGCCTGGTCATTAATTGCTTTTTCAAAAGATCCTCTACACTTTGATGAATATGACAAAACCTGCTTATTTTTTCTCCTGTAAGATGAGATGTAGTAACACAGATATCTTCAAACTCGGGATTATTTGCACAATCATAAGTCTCCTTTATCACATTTATCCCAGGACGTAACCTCTCATCTGTTCTACTCACTTTCTCACCATTAATATAAACATTGGACTTCATTTTCTTGAGTCTATTAAAATAATCTTCAAAAGTCTTAACAGCCATTTTTTCCTCCCATTTTTTAATTTAAACGGCAACTAGTATGCCACTAGTAACTGATTGAAATAACAACAAATACTTCCAGACTAGCATCATATTGTATATGTGAGCATAGATCATGCCATAAATAACCTTTTAATCTTCATGAGAAAAAAATATAAAACAAAATTTATGGTGACAATTAGCACCACTTGGATATCCATAAAATCTTCTTAGGGTGGCTAATTAAAAGCAATTAAAGAAAACAAATAGACGGTGTTAAAATCAACCAGGCGGTTCACCTGTCAACCATAAGGAGTGATTTATCAGGTTGCTATATAAAAATAAGGTAAATTATTTCTCTAAGTTATAGAGTTTCATTTTTTTTATTAAAGTGGAATGGTTGATTCCTAATTTTTTTGCAGCCTCTCTTATACTGCGGCTTTGTTTTAAACTCTGTTTTATAAGCTTAATCTCCAATTTTTTTCTTGCTTCTTTTAAAGGCAAATTCAAATAATTATATGTTGCCTCCACTTTATTTAAAATAGTATGGGGCAAATCTTCTGGATATATCTTGTCTTTGTCTAAAATAATAACAAGACGTTCCATCACATTTTGAAGTTCCCGCACATTTCCTGGCCAGGGGTATTTTAAAAAAACATCACACACATCTGGAGACAAGCTCTTCTTTTTATTGTATTTTTTAGAAAATTGTTCCAGAAAATAACATGCAAGTGGGATTATATCTTCTTTTCTTTCCCTTAAAGGAGGAATATTAATAGGGATAACATTAATTCTATAGTAGAGATCTTTTCTAAAGGAACCCTCCTCAACCATTTGTTCAATATCTCTATTAGTTGCACAAATTATCCTAACATCCAGTTTAACAGGTTTTATACTACCTAAAGGATAAATTTCCTGGTCCTGGATGGCCTTTAAGAGCTTGACCTGAAGTTTTGGTGATATTTCTGCAATTTCATCAAGTAAAAGTGTGCCATTTTGCGCCAGTTCAAATATACCCAATTTTCCAGTTTTATTTGCCCCGGTAAATGCCCCCCTTTTATAGCCAAATAGCTCTGCTTCTAAAAGTGTTTCAGGAATAGCACCACAATTTATTTGAATAAATGGACCATCACTCCTATTACTCATTTTGTGTATCAGTTTTGCAATAACTCCCTTGCCAACTCCAGATTCACCTGTAATTAAAATTGGTGCATCTGTTGGCGCAAATTTCGCTATATTTTCAATAAGTAAGCTCATGCTTTTGCTTTTTACAACCACATCTTCTAAATTTAAAAACCTATTTCTAAGCTCTTTTAGCTCCATATAATAAGAATTGCTCTTTGCCTGAGTCTTCTCGAGTTCCCGCTGAATATCATTTAACTCAGCCATCTCCCTGTAATTTGCAACATAACACAAAAAATTACCATTTTTATCATAAACAGGTACACTGGTGATAAACACCTCAACACCAGTCCTTGTCCTGTGACTCATATTTATGCAATCACCTGAAAAACTCTTTTTGTCGTTAATTATAAGGCCTTCTTTTAAAAAGTCCTTTAAATTCTTTGCATAAATATCCTCTCGCCTTCCTCCAGTTATCCTTTCAACTGCCTTATTTGCATAAAATATATTTCCCTTTTTATCACTAAGTACAAAACCATCATAGGAATTCTCTATAAGCCACAACAATTTTTCAATGGAATCAATGCCCTTTTCTAAAAAAATAGATGGAATTTCCATATCAATATTATTTGTCATAAAGACTCTCTCTATCTAACGCCTCTTGTAATTCTTTAATGGAGAAATTTGCTTTTAGATGTCCTCCTAATGTCATTCACCACATATATTGCAATTTTACGAACATTATCACAACGTTTCTAAAGCCAAAATCCAGACTTTCCCTTTTTCTTAAAGTGAAACAAAGGATATATGGCTTATATGCCAAATTTTACATTCTTTTTTTCTTTGCTGAATTTAATGCATGTCTTTTAGATGCACTTAAACAAGACTTCCTGAGCCTTATTGATTTAGGAGTCACTTCTACCATTTCATCGTCTTTAATAAATTGTATTGCTTTCTCAAGTGTCATGGGAATTATTGGTGTCAATGTTACTGCCTCGTCCTTTCCTGCTGCCCTTAGGTTTGTCAATTTTTTAGTTTTACATGGATTTACATTAATATCTGTATTCCTGTTGTGCTCTCCAATTATCATCCCTTCATAAACAGGCTCACCAGGTGTTACAAACAACCTACCCCTGGGTTCCAGATTAAAGAGCGCATAAGCCACACAAACTCCCTGTCTGTCTGATACAATGGATCCTGTAAATCTTCCTTTGATCTCTCCAGCAAATTCCCCATAACCTTCAAACAGGCTGTTCATTATACCTGATCCCTTTGTGTCAGTTAAAAATTCGTTTCTATACCCGATTAATCCCCTTGCAGGTATTATAAATTCCATGCGCACCCTGCCCTTTCCGTTATTAATAAGATTTACCATCTTCCCTTTTCTCAAAGACAACTTCTCTGTCACAACCCCCATAAATTCTTCTTCACAATCAATTAAAACCCGCTCCAATGGCTCCATTATCTTTCCATCCTCTTCCTTAAAAATCACTTCAGGTCTGCCAACACACATCTCATATCCTTCCCTGCGCATTGTCTCAATTAAGATTGCAAGTTGAAATTCGCCTCTTCCCTTAACTAAAAAACTGTCTGAATCTGGCATTTCCTCTACCTGAATTGACACATCTTTAAGGGTCTCTTTAAAGAGCCTTTCCTTTAATTTTCTAGACTGGACATATTTGCCTTCCCTGCCTGCAAATGGACTTGTGTTTATTGTAAATCTCATGGATACAATGGGCTCATCAACTCTAATCCTTTCAAGGGCGCATGGATTATCTCTTGTACAGATGGTATCACCTATTTTTACCTCTTCAATTCCAGATAAAACAACAATATCACCTGGTTCTACTCTATCTGTTTCTCTCAAGTTAAGCCCTTCATAAATTTGTAGTTTTGTGACCTTTAAGGGTATGTGCTCATTTTTTTCATTCACACATATCAATGTTTCATTGGAACCAACATATCCATTGAATACCTTACCTATAGCTAACCTTCCAAGATAATCTGAATAACTTAGATCAGAGACCAACATTTGAAAAGGCAGGTCCTTTTTATATGATGGTGGAGGCACATATTTTAATATGGTCTCAAATAAAGGGGTGAGGTCTTTGTTTTCATCATCTAGATTTCTTTTAGCAATTCCCTGTTTTCCAATTGCATACAACAAAGGAAAATCCAGTTGTTCTTCTGTGGCATCAAGATCTATCAAAAGGTCATAGATTTCATCCAGTACTTCATCTGGCCGTGCATCCTTTCTATCTATTTTATTTATACACACAATAATGGAAAGCCCTGCATCAAGTGCCTTTTTAAGGACAAATCTGGTCTGTGGCAGAGGGCCCTCAGATGCATCTACCAATAAAATTGCCCCATCAGCCATGGATAAGGCCCTTTCCACCTCTCCCCCAAAATCTGCGTGTCCAGGGGTGTCAATTATATTTATCTTTACCCCATTCCACATTACTGAACAGTTTTTTGCAGCTATGGTAATTCCCCTTTCTCTCTCTAAATCCAGCCTATCCAATATTCTCTCTTCTAACTGGATATTTTCCCTGAACAGGCCGCTCTGTTTAAACATATTGTCCACAAGGGTTGTCTTCCCATGATCAACATGGGCTATTATGGCAATATTTCTTAATTTTTCATTGTAACTCAAATTATCTCCCATAATTCCTTCCTATAATAAAATTAAAGACAGTACGAAGTAGACCTTTTTGAGTAGTTTGTCAAAATAAATATAAAAGATAAATTATTTCAGTTATCATTAGCCATTAAAAAACTGCCAGTTATTTTTAACTGGCAGCTCTATGTGCATAAAAAATTATATACCCTTTAAAAACTAACCCCTAGCTCCATAAAAGGACCTGCAATTTCAATGTCTGAATCCACATCACTGTAATCAATCTTTATCTTTTCATATCTATATCCCCCGCTTAAAAATAACGGGCCAAAGGGGTGTATTTTGACCCTTCCAATGAGATCATAGTAACCACTTCCAGAGTAAGCAACTCCCCTGCCCTCTGCTTCTATGGTTATCCACTTAATTGGCTTTACCTGCACGCCTAAATATACCATTGGAATTGGAATAGTAGTAGATTTTGATTCTGATAAAGATAAATCTGGTTGCTCAATTTTTCCATAAAAATCTATTATTTTACAATTTAATCCTGCTTCTACATTTAAAATACCAGCTGATAATGTATTTAAAAAGGGAATACCATAATAAAGTGCAATATCGTATTGATTGAGTTCTAGTTCAGACTTAAATGGTATATTGGCCTGGAATGTAACATCTCCAAATTTAAAAGAATTGGTCTTTATACCATTTCCATCAAAATCCATTGGTGAATACATTAAATAAATATTTGGGATAAACAGAGGCATATCTATCTTTGCCCTTGCCAGTAATTTAGTTTCTGTGTCATATCTAAGTTCATTGTCCACACTTAATTGCTCTCCTTTGTAAGAAAAATAGCCAGTTGGATCCTGTTGCCACATTCCCAGACTAACCTCAGCCCCTATTGCAAAAACAAGAGATGGAATAATAAATAAAACCAATGAAATAAAAGATGCTATTACATATTTCTTATTCATAATCCTCCTCCTTTTTTAAAAATTTAATGTCTTTGTAAAACTTCTGTTAAAACCTTTTTAAGTTGTTCTATTGTATATGGTTTTTTAAGTGAACCACTAAATCCATATTTTTTATAATCCATAATAACTGGATCATGTGTATATCCACTGGATACAATTCCAATCACATCTGGGTCTATTTTAATGAGTTCTTTAATTACTTCTTTTCCCCCTTTCCCTCCAGGTATGGTGAGATCCAAAATAACTAAATCAAATTTATCACCTCGATTAAAGGCATCTTTATAAAGATCTATGGCCTCATCCCCCTGCGTGGCTAAAACAACTTGTTCAAATCCAAGGTGTTTTAAGAGTTCTGTTGCTACTTCAGCAATCATGACATCGTCTTCTAACAAAAGCACCTTTCCTGAATATTGTGTTTCTCCTTCTTTTTTCATTTTTTCATCTCCTTCTACGTCTTTTGTGTCTAAAGCTGGAATAAAAATTCTAAAAGTAGCCCCCTTACCTAAGGTAGATTCCACCACAATTTCTCCATTATAACTCTTTATCAAAGAATAGCATATGGCTAGCCCCAATCCATGTCCTTTTTCCTTGGTGGTAAAAAAGGGTTCAAAAATCTTTTCCAGCTCATCTTCAGAAATTCCCTTTCCATTATCTGTAATTGCTATTTCTACATATCTTCCTGGCTCAAGGACTTTATTTCCCACCTCACACCTTGTCTCACATATCATACTTTTCAAAGAAATATTGATCCTTGGAATAGCTACTTTTTCACATGCCTGTTTTGCATTAATTATTATATTCTGAATTACCTGTGATATCTGGATGGGATCTACTTTCACTTTATATATAGGTTCAACTATATTTAAATCCCACTTTATATTTGATCCACTCAAAACAAACTGTACAGTTTCCTTTACTATCTTTCTAAGAGAAGTCACTTCTTTTGATGGGGATCCTTTTTTTGAAAAACTAAGAAGTTGAGATACCAATGAAGATGCATAATTTACGGCATTTTCAACAAGTTCCAGCCTCTTTTTAATATCTATAATAGAACTAGAATATTTCATTAGAGAAACATTACCCATTATTGAAGTCAAAATATTATTAAAATCATGGGCAATGCCACCTGCAAAAAGACTTAAGGCCTCCATTGTTTGCCTATTTAAAATCTCCTTTTCCAACCTCTTTTTATCTGTAACATCTATACCTACATGTAAAACACCTGCGGATTTTCCATCTTTTTCCCATAGGCACGTAGAATACCAGGATATAATTTTTCTATTTCCAGACTTAGTAACTATCATTGATTCTCCCCCATCTAGAGGAATACCTGTATCCATCACATTTTGAACTATTCTTAACATCCTTTTTCTATAGTCTTTTTCTGGATAAATAAGTTCCCACACCAGGGTGCTCCCTAAAGCTTCTTCCTTTGGATATCCTGTAATTTTTTCTGCAGCCCTGTTCGCAAATAACAGGTTATGGTCTTTGTCAGTGACTGCAATTATTACATTGGCAACATCCATAAGTCCCTTTTGAAACATAACTGATTGATCTATCTTTTTTAACAAATTCACTTCCAGTGAAATGTCTGAAAACACCATTACAATTCCCAGTAAATTTCCTTCATCATCTTTAATTGGAGCCGCACTGTCTTTAATTGGTATCTCCCTTCCATCTCTGGAAATCAATGCTGTGTGGTTGGCAAGTCCAACTACCCCACCATGTCTAATTACCTTTCTTACAGGTGCCTCAACAGGCTCTTTTGTAATTTCATTTACAATAACAAAAACCTCCTCTAAATTTTTCCCCGTGGCCTCATCCTCACTCCAACCAGTAAGGTTACATGCAGCCTCATTCATAAGCTCAATTTTTCCATCTGGATCAGTGACAATAACCCCATCGCCAATGGATCGTAGAGTTACTTCCCTTCTTCTGGTTTGAAAAAGTAGCTCTTTTTCATATCTTTTTAGTTCCTCTATCATCAAGTTATACTGTCTTGCTAAAAATCCTATTTCATCTTGTCCTAACTCTGCAATTTTCTGAGAAAAATTCCGTTGAGACACAAAAGAAAGACCCTTTGCCAAATTCTCAATTCTATTTATCACTATCTTTTCTATAAGAACAATTAAAATAATACACAAAAACAAAGTAATTAGACCGAACTGAGCAAGTGAGACTAACATGTAATTTCTTAATTTTTGATATGCAAACATGGGGGTAACAAATACATGAATAGAACCTATTTTTTCCTTTTCACCTTTTATATCAACCCATATATCTGCATATTTATAAATAAAACCCTTCCTACTTGGCATCTTAGTGTTAATAATTCTTTTAATCTGCCATTTTTTGTCCCTGATTAGACCTGCAAAAACAGAATTGTCTTCATCCAAAAGTATAATGGAATATACATCTTTATCTACCATCTCCGCATTTAACAGTCTAAAAGCCTCTTCTTTGTCCACATTCCATAACGGTCCTGTTGCACTAACACTTAATCTTTTTGTAAGTTCTTCAGTCTTTTTATTAATCGAGTTCAAAACATTATTTTTTGAATAATGGTAAAAAGACAGACCACCAAAAATATATACGAAAAATAAAACCAATACCACCCAGAAAACTATTTTTGTCTTCAAGGAATTGGTCATATAATTCTCCCTCTATTATTTACATTTTTCTTTTTTATTGGTACCATATATAAAAAAGTTTCTATTTACAACAAACTTTTTAAACCAGAGGTCGCTATTTATTATGAATTACTTTTCAAAGTTAATAAAAAGCCTGGTTATATGGATGGTTATATTCCAGTCAACGGCTTTTGCCCAAAATGTGGGTCATCTAAAAAAAATCACCCTTTGGACCTTGAACTGGCCACCTTATGTTGGAGAAGGACTACCAGACATGGGGGGTACTTATAAATTAGTAAAAAAGGTATTTGAGAAAATGGGATATTTGATTGAAATAGAATTTAGGCCATGGAGTAGGGTTTTAATCGAAGCTAAAAGGGGAAAGGTGGATGGTTTTTTCCCTGCATATTATTCTAACGAGAGGAATAAACTTTTTTACATGTCAGATCCAATCTGGGGTGGGCCAATTGTCTTTTTAACCAAAAGAGAATCTCATATAATATACAAGAAGATAAAAGAACTAAAAAAATACAGAATAGGCTTGGTTAAAGGTTATGTGAACACTCAAGAAATTGATCAGGCAAACTATCTTGAAAAAGATTACGCACGAAATGACCTGATAAATATCAAAAAATTATTAAAAGGAAGGGTGGATTTGATAGTAATAGACAAATATGTGGCATATTATTTAATAAAAAAATATCTCCCACACCATATAGGGGAATTAAAGGTGTTATCTCCCAGTATTGAATATAAACACCTGTATGTATATTTTCCTAAAAAAAGAAAAAATTCCAAAAAACTGCTAAAGGACTTCAACAATGGTCTGTTTAAATTAAAAAAGGATGGAACAATAGACAAGATATACAAAAAGTGGAAAGAAAAACTAATTAAAGGTATTATGATTGAAAATAACTAGGGACAAAAACTGTCCCTAGTTCCAATTTATTTATATTCATGAACACCAAAGGTTTCTTTAATTTTTTCTGCCATATCTTCTCCTCCTTTTAAACTATAAAAGTTACAACCCAAATCCAACTGACAATTCCTTGCCTTTACAAGATTAAACTAACTGTTTATTTTCAACTTTACAATGTCCCTACAAATAAATAAAAAACAATTTATGTCAACAATTATACGTTCGTTTAAATCCGCGGTAACAAAAAATGCACATAAAATAGACCCAAATTTTTCATGGCAATCTCGATTTTATGAACACATCAGATGGCACCGTATAATACGTATACAAATTAAGCACCAACCATTTTTTTTATAAAAACAAGGTGATGTGATATGAGAAATTATTTATTAATTACTATCTTTTTGTGTATTATTGGATTCATTCCGTCAAAAAGTATAGCTGCATACGAAGTCATAATTAAGAATATAGAAAGTATAATTTCTCAAGATATACAAAACTATCCTATAGAGCAATTTATAGATGATTGTATAAACAGCACTAAAAACTTAAAGACCAGTATAAACTCAATTTTGAAAAATAAAAAGACTGAAATCAACAAAAAGGAGTTAAATTTAACATTAAATAATATAGATTTAATCAACTCACAAATAACAATATTAAATAAATTAAAAGTTGTTAAACCAACGCTTCCTTTTACTCTTCCCAAAAAACAAAAACCCCCTTATTCTATTGATTTATTTAAACAATATATTTCTCTTTTAAGAGATATAAATTTATCTATTTCAGAAAATGAGCATCTAAATGAAGATGTAAAAGACAAACTTGAAGCAATTAAAAAAAATTGTAAAAGTTTGATTGATGATTACTTAAAACAGAAGGAACATCTTACTATATTTCAGAAATATAATAGACTTACATCTATTTTATCTCTTAAAATTCAGAATATAATTTTATATAAAAAACAAGAATATTATCAATTTATAATAGCCAAATTAAAAGAGCAAAAAAGCAAGTTAACTGACAGGATAAATTATATTTTTAAAAACTTAAAAATTACCCAATTAGATATCAAAAATATCAAACATCAAAAAGACATTTTAAACAGCCAACTTCAAAGCGAAAAAGCAAAAATATTAGAACAACAAAGGGATATAGATAAAAAAATTATATATTATGAGATAAAATTACAGTCTCTTCAAAATAAAATTAATTCTAAAAAATCTAACTTGAATAAAGAATTATTGAAAATAGACGAAAAGAGAATTAAATCTCTTATTAACTACTATAATTTAAAAAAGTCATACCTTTCCCAAAAAATTTTAAACACTGAATTAAAAAAAAGATATTATGATTTTTATTATTTGTGGTTGGTTGAATATAAAAAGATAAAGGCAGGTAGCAGTGACAACACTATTTTTAAATCCATTGATGAACTTACTGAAAGCATTAAACAAAAATTCAATCTCACAATTGAAAACCTGGCAGATATTAGAAAAGCTAAAATAAATTTGGAGCAGTCACTGGCCATTAACACCCAGAAAATAAAACAACTCAAAGACGAAAAATTAAAGCAGGCAATTTATAATTTAAATTATGAGCTAAAAAGGCAAAGCAAACTCATTGATAATATTGTCTTTTTATTGATTCAAAACAAACATAAGTGTTCTGAATTCTTAAATGAGGCTTCTCTGATTTCATCACTTTTAAAAAACATGTCGGGGTGGATACGGAGTTTAAATGTCTGGAGTAAAGAAAAATTTCTAGATCTCTATCAAAAGGTCAAGTTTGTAGTCTTTTATCCTTTTGCTAAAATAGGGAATTTGGACCTTAGTATCGCAACTATTTTAAAAATAGTACTCTTATTTGTCTTAGGTTTCATTATATTAAGACAGAGCAGAAAAAAAATAACTTCTCTTATGCAACAAAAAACAAAGTTGTCTTTGGGCACAATAAACTCCATTACAACGCTTGGTTATTATTTTTCTTTAGTTCTACTGGTCCTAATAGTCCTGTCCACTGCTGGTATCGATCTGACCCAATTAAATATACTCATGGGCGCCCTGGGAGTTGGAATCGGCTTTGGGCTACAGACAATTGCCAACAATTTTATTTCAGGTCTAATAATTTTAACGGACAGGTCCATCCAGGTTGGTGATATTGTGGAGCTAGAAGACGGCACAATCGGCACTGTAAAAAGCCTGGCTATAAGAGCCACTGTAATAAAGACCTTTGACGGTAAAGATATAATTGTTCCAAATTCTGAGCTCGTTTCATCCAGGGTAAATACCTGGACATATAGTGATGATTGGAGGAGATTGACCATACCCTTTGGGGTTAGTTACAATGCTGACCCTGAAGAGGTAAAAGAGATTGCCATAGAAGCTGCAAGAGAAGTCTCCATTACGAGAGAAGATAAAGACCATCCAATCCAGGTATGGTTTGAGGAATTTGGGGATAATTCTATAAATTTTTCTCTAAAAGTATGGTGCAGAATAAATCAGTTAAGTGATATAAAAACCGGGATACATAGTGATTATTATTATGCACTCTTTAAAAGACTAAAACAAGCAAACATAGAAATCCCTTTCCCTCAAAGGGATTTATACGTAAAGAGTTTGCCTGATAATTTGACCGATTTCTTAAGAGATAAAGAAAAAAATTAAAATTAAAACAGAACACACAACATGGAAATCTAGTCAGCAAAAAGCTTGACAAAATTGGGAAGTTTGATTCTAACCTACTGTATAACTAGTAGAAAAAAAAAGAAAAAACTCTAACCACGCCTTAAATAAAAAATATGGAGGTAAAATATGAACGTCCTTTTAATATATCCAAGATATCCTGACACCTTTTGGAGCTTTAGAGACGCATTAAAATTCATTTCTAAAAAGGCGGCATTTCCACCGCTGGGACTGATCACCATTGCTTCAATGCTACCAAAGTCATGGGACCTCAAATTGATTGATCTAAATGTGGAAAAACTAAAGGATAAACACATAAAAAATGCTGATTTGGTGATGATAAGCGCTATGATGATTCAATCTAAGAGTGCCAGAGAGGTAATTGCTAAATGTAAGGAATATGGTGTAAAAGTGGCTGCAGGAGGTCCAGCATTTACCTCTGAACCTGAAAAATTTAAAGATGTTGATTACCTAATTTTAGATGAAGGAGAATTGACCATCCCTAAGTTCCTAGAAGACTTTAAAAATGGGGCTCAAAAAGGTATCTATAGATCAGAACAAAAACCAGACATTACCAAAACTCCTCTACCTTCCTGGCATCTTATTGATATTTCAAAATATGCCTCTATGTGTGTCCAATATTCAAGGGGATGTCCCTTTAATTGTGAATTTTGTGATATTATCACCTTGTTTGGAAGAAGGCCCAGAACCAAAACACCCCAGCAGATGGTGCAAGAACTTGAGGCACTTTACAATATTGGATGGAGAGGGGGAGTATTTATAGTTGACGATAATTTTATAGGCAATAAACACAAAGTTAAAAAAATGTTACCTGAAGTAATTAAATGGCAAAAAGAACATAATTATCCTTTTACTTTTTTTACTGAAGCCAGTGTAAATCTTGCTGATGATGAAGAGCTCATGGATCTTATGTGTGCTGCTAATTTTAATAAAGTTTTTCTTGGCATTGAATCTCCGTCCTTAGATAGTCTCAAAGAATGTAATAAATTGCAAAATACAAAAAAAGATCTAACTGAAGTAGTGGATACTATACATAGACATGGTATGCAAGTTATGTCTGGTTTTATTGTTGGATTTGACAGTGATGATGAATCTATATTTAGCAAGCAGATACGATTTATTCAGAAAACCGGAATAGTAACCGCAATGGTTGGAATGTTAGTAGCTGCCCCAAAAACTAGATTGTATTATAGACTAAAAGCAGAAAATAGACTATTTAGAGATCCAATTGGAGATAATACCTCTGCAGATATAAACTTTTATCCAAAAATGGGATTAGAAAAACTTATACAGGGATATAACAATATTATAAAAACAATATATTCTCCAAAAAATTATTACAAGAGAATAGATGTATTCCTAAAAAATTATAATCCAAAGACAAAGGTTAAACTAAAAAAAGAAGACTTTATCGCCTTTATAAAGAGTATATTTAAAATTGGATTGTTCTCAAGATCAAGTATCTATTATTGGAAACTTCTCTTTAAAACTCTTTTTACAAGATTTAAATCAATCCCAGTGGCAGTAGAATTGGCCATTTTAGGAGAACACTTCACAAACTTTTCAAAAAAATGTGAACGTTCATTACAGGATTTTTTAAATGAAATAAAAAATAAAAATCAACTAGCTTCTTCATAAATTCCTGTTATGTGAGATTTTTATAGGCCATAAAATTCAATTAAAGGATGAGGAGCCTTTTTATGACTCAACCACCTAAAAAAATTCCCTATGGTATAGCTGATGCCGCTGAGGTCTTATCTGATAAATACTATTATGTTGATAAAACACACTTTATCCCTGTACTTGAAAACGCTGGCAGGCACATTGTTGTTTTAAGACCAAGACGCTTTGGAAAATCCCTTTTAATATCCACCTTAGAACTCTATTATGACATAAACAGAAAACACAGGTTTCAGGAATTTTTTAAAAACACATGGATCGGAAAAAATCCAACTGAGCTCCAGGGAAGTTTTCTGGTTATTAGATTTAATTTCTCTGCTGTAAGGGCAGACCCATTAAAGGTTGAACATGACTTTAACCTATATGTCCACGATATATTGGTAAGATTTGTTGACCGGTATAAAAAATTGATCCCTGATGATCTTAAAAAAAGCATTC
>JAMOQN010000168.1 GCA_027063985.1 Desulfohalobiaceae bacterium | reverse complement strand
TTTTTTACTTCCTCTACTAATTCAGGATAATCGCTATTTATTACGGCAAATCCACCTGGTCTCACAAAATCTAAAAGTTTTGCTTTCTCTTTTGCAACTCCTTTTACAGAACCAAGCCCCTCTAAATGAACTGGTCCAATATTGGGTATGCATGCAATATCAGGAGCAACCGCTTCTGCCAGCTTATCCATTTCATTTTTATAACTTATGCCTAGCTCTAAGACCCAGAAATCTTCCTTTCCTGTAAATTTGAATATTGATAGAGGGACTCCTATATGGTTGTTCCAGTTTTTAAAATTTTTTCCTGTATTATGATTTATTGATAATATTGAATAAATCAGTTCCTTTGTGGATGTCTTACCACAACTGCCTGTAACACCAATTACTTTGCCTTTAAATTTAAATCGCAGATGTTTTGCAATGGTTAAAAGGGCCTCTTCAGTATCTCTTACCATTATTATTGGGATTTGCCCTTGTAAATCCCTTAACATTTTCATGGCCACAATTGCTCTAGCCCCTTTTTTCACGGCCTCTTTCGCAAAACTGTGGCCATCCATTTTAGAGCCCTGAAGACAGACAAAGAGATCTCCATTTTCCACAAGACGACTATCAGTCTTGATAGAAGTAAATTGAATGTCTTCAAATTCTAAATAATTACCTATAGATCCAAGTATGGACCCAAGTTCATATAATCCTAATTCCATGAATCCAATATCTCCAAAACAACCTCTTTATCCATAAATGGATATCTCACACCCTTTATTTCCTGGTATGTTTCATGCCCTTTTCCTGCTATTAAAAGAACATCGTCTTTATCTAACATCTCAATTGCCCTTTGAATTGCCTTTTTCCTGTCATCCTCCACAAAATATGGCCTTGATCCATTTATACCAACTAAAATATCCTCAATTATTTTAACTGGCTCTTCAAATCTTGGATTGTCTGAGGTAACAATAACTACATCACTATATTTAGATGCTGCCTTCCCCATTTTAGCCCGTTTGGTCCTATCCCTGTTACCACCGCAACCAAAAACCACAATAACCCTTTTAAAATCCATTTGTCTTACTGTTTTTAATGCCCTTTCAAGACCATCTGGTGTGTGGGCATAATCAATATATATATTTAATCCTTGTTTGTTCTCCACTTTTTCCATTCTGCCTGGGATATTAAATTTTTGTTCAAAGCACTGAAAAACACCTGCCTTAATGCCCATGGCAAGACCCACCCCCTGGGCAGCAAGGAGGTTGTATACATTGTGTTTTCCAATAAATGGAACTTGCAATTCCCAGGATTCATTTCTGTATCTAAACTTAACTTTTTGCTTTCCTCTAAAACTCATCAATATCTCAGCACAAAGGAGATTTTTCACATTGGAATCATTGGAAGAAATAGTGTAACCAATTACTTTTTTATTGATATTTTTAATAAGTCTTTTGCCGTAAGCATCATCTACATTGATGATGGCTGTGCCTTTTTTTCTCAGATATTTTTGAAATAGTTTTGTTTTTGCTAAAAAATAATCCTCCATATCCTTATGGTAATCTAAATGGTCCTGGGTTAGATTTGTAAAAACTGCAAAATCAAATCTCAAACCAGCTACCCTATCCTGGGAGAGTCCATGGGATGATACTTCCATCACTATTGCATCAACACCCTCAGATCTCATTTTAGAAATAATTTCGTGTAACTCCAAACATCCTGGAGTTGTTAAAGGGGCATCTTGAAGGTGATTTAACCATCTATAATTTATAGTGCCTATTACTCCTACTTTTAGACCAACATATTTTAAAAGATGTTCAATAAAATAAGATGTTGTTGTTTTTCCATTTGTCCCAGTAATTCCAATTAGAATAA
>JAMOQN010000167.1 GCA_027063985.1 Desulfohalobiaceae bacterium | reverse complement strand
AGAATAAACAGATATAAATTCCCTTTTTTCTTTCCAGAGTTGGTTCCGTATCAACGCCTTGACGGAACATTTGATGTAATCCAATTTGAGCAGATTTTTTTCAGCTAATTCTTCTTCTGATATATTTATTGGGACGTGAACATTTATAGGAAAGTCCCAGACATCTTTTTTATTTTGATGCTTATTTTTTTTTAAACAGAGCCCTTTATCCCTATCATACAAAAGTAAGATCAATTTTTTGTGTAATAGGTTTTGCTCATGCACCAACTCTTCCTTCATTGCACCAATTGTCCTTGCCTGCGAATCAACTATTTGAATAAGCATGGTGTCTTATCCATGATTTTAAGTCTTTCAACTTTTGGTTAAAACCGATTGTTGTTAGATTTTATTAAAAATTAAACTACAATAATATTAGATAATTAGCCTAAGCAAACCCAGGCCCATTAAATATCTTGAATATACTCTGTTTTTGGACTAATAAAATACCCTTATGTCAAATGGGATAAAAAAAATACTGGTAGTGCCAAAACAAAATCATCCTGATGCTGATCTCCTTGCAAAGGACATAAGTAAGTGGTTAGAGGCAAACTATTTTAATGTCCATATAATGGCTATTTCTAAATTGCTCTCAAAACCAGCACCACATGAAAATTGGGACCTTGTTGTTGTATTAGGAGGAGATGGGACATTACTTTATGTTGCAAGGTCTCTTTTGACAAGAAAAATTCCATTTTTAGGGATAAATTTTGGAAAAGTAGGGTTCTTGGCAGAAATATCCCCTGATGAGTGGAAGGAGGTGTTATCTGAGATTTTGATGCGACATAAATTTATAAGCTCAAAGAGGATCGCATTAAAATATGAAGTGGTAAGGGATGGTAAAATTTTTACTTCAGGATGTTCCATAAATGATGTGGTTATTTCAAGAGATGGTCTGGCAAGGCTATTAGAGCTGAATTTGAAGTTTTCAGATTCTGGAGCGAATTTTAAGTTTCGAGCAGATGGCGTGATAGTATCCACACCTAATGGCTCCACTGGATACTGTGCAGCTGCTGGGGGGAGTTTAATTTTTCCAGAACTAAATGTTATGGAAATTTGTCCTGTGTGTCCGTTTTTGACTGGGCTGAGGCCTATGGTGGTATCTGATAAAGAGGTCATCTCTATTGAAATTGGAAGTACACAACAGGGTGTATCTCTCACAATTGATGGACAAGAAGGTCTTTTTCTGTCTCCAAAAGATATAGTCAAAATATCCAAACATGAGTATGAGGTAGAGTTTTTATTACCCCAAAATAGTTCTTACATTAAGAAGTTAATATCCAAAGGCTATATTTGAAAAATATGAAAAAGGTATGTGTGATATTGATTTTTTGTTTTTTGAGCCTGTGGGGGTGTCATCCAAAAATTCCTGAAAAAAAAATTAGTTATAAAAAGGTCTCTGAGCTTGAAAAAAGAAAAATAGTGAGGGCTCTTGATCTTAGGAAACAGGGATTAACTTCGTGGGAAAGTTTACAATACCCCCTCAAACAAACACTTAAATATCTTCGGAAAAGAAAATCTAATAAAATATATTTGTCTGATATTGTAATATCAAAGGAAAAACTCACCCAAAGTGTTGAACACTTGCTAGATGTTTTGCCCCTTTTAAACAAAGACCCTTCTGTACTTGTACGAGATTTTGATTTTTATGAGCTCACTCCCAAGACATTTTTTACTGGATATTTTGAGATGGATGTTGAGGCATCTTTTGAAAAAAATGAAGTTTATAAATATCCCATATATGGGGTGCCCTGTGATTTAAAAAAAGCTGATCTTGGCAAATTTCACCCAAGATGGAAAGGTCAGACATTAATTTACAGGTTAGAAAAAG
>JAMOQN010000166.1 GCA_027063985.1 Desulfohalobiaceae bacterium | reverse complement strand
GCATGGCATGATGGCAATGGACACAGTCATGTTCAGGCTGCAATAATTGGTCCTTCTATTTCTGTCTCAATAAGAGATTTTAAAATGATTTTAGGCACATGGCAACAGATTGTGGTTATAAATCACGATGTGAAGCCAAGAACAAGAAAAATTACAATAACAGTTGTAGGTTCTACCTAAATTTTAGTTTTGCATTTCATATAATGGAAAAGCAAATTTTTTTATCTTGTCAATACATACCTAAATCATTATGATACCGCCGTTGTTTTGGTGAACATAGTTTAATTTTATAAAATCAAATTGATATAAAGGAGTGGATAGATGGGATTTTCTTTGACCAAAGAACAATTGTTAATCCAAAAAAGTGCAAGGGAGTTTGCGAGAAAAGAATTGCTTCCAAAGGCAGCTGATAGGGACAAAAACGCAGAATATCCTGCTGACAGTCTAAAGATGATGGGTGAGCTTGGATTTTTGGGGATGTTGGTTCCTGAAAAATATGGTGGTATGGAGGTGGATACTGTATCCTATGCATTGGCCCTGACTGAAATAGCATATGCTTGTGCATCTACAGCAGTAATTATGTCTGTACACAACTCACTTGCCTGTGGTTGCATATTAAGTCATGGAACAGAAGAGCAAAAACAAAAATATCTAGTGCCCCTGGCAAATGGAGATTACATTGGTTCTTTTGCATTATCTGAGCCTGAAGCTGGTTCAGATCCAGCCAGTATGACCACAACGGCAAAGAGAGAAGGGGATTATTATATTTTAAACGGGACTAAAAGGTGGATAACTGGTGGGGCCACATCTTACCTTTTTATTGTGCTTGCCAAGACCAATCCAGAGGAAAGGCATAAAGGTGTTTCAGCATTTATTGTGACAAGGGATATGGAAGGGTTTGTCACTGGCAGAAAAGAGGATAAAATGGGGCTTAAGGCATCAGATACAACTGATATAATTTTTGACAATTGTAAGGTGCCTGCACAAAACCTCTTAGGCAAAGAGGGAGAAGGATTTTACGTGGCCATGTCAGGGCTTGATGCAGGCAGGATAGGAATAGCTGCCCAGTCCTTAGGAGTTGGATGGGCTGCGCTTGATCTGGCTGTGGAGTATTCAAAACAAAGGGTTCAGTTTGGAAGGCCTATTTGCGAAAACCAGGGGCTTAGATGGATGATTGCAGATATGGCCGTTGATGTTGAAGCTGCCAGACTCCTTGTGCTAAACGCTGCTGCAAAAAAAGATAGAGGAGAGATGTGTTCAAAGGAAGCATCAATGGCAAAACTATTTGCATCAGAGATGGCCAACAGGGTAACAGCAAATGCCCTCCAGATTCACGGTGGATATGGCTATACCAAAGAATTTACAATTGAAAGGCTATACAGAGACGCTAGGGTATTTACAATCTATGAAGGCACATCTCAAATCCAGCGCATAGTTATTGCAAATGAAGTAATTGGAGATAAAAAGAAGAAAAAGAAAAAATAAAAAGGGGCAAACGCCCCTTTTTTACCCTTTTATTTTGTTTGCTTTATCCAATATACTTTTGGCAAGCCTATACGTTGCTCCATCAATCATCCTGCCATCAATTGAAGCAGATCCCTTACCTGTTTTTATAGATTCTTCGTAAGTGTTAACTATTTTTGTGCACCTTTTTATATCCTCTTCATCTGGAGAATAAACTTCATTTATGATTTCAATTTGAGATGGATGTATGGCCCATTTTCCATCAAAGCCAAGATACTTGCTAATGAGACAGGATTTTTTTAGTCCTTCTAAGTCCTTAAAATTTCCATAAGGGGCATCAATAGCCAAAACTCCTTTTGATTTTGCTGCAACTGCAATTGCACTCATGGGATAATGAAACCTGTGGCCTGGATAAAACTCCTCTTCCTCTCCATGTCCACTAATCCCTTTAAAAAACATACCAAGGGAGACTGTGTAGTCTGCAATCCCAAATACTAACGACCTGATCCTATCTGATGCATCTATAATTTCTTTAATATTCAATACACCTTTTGCTGTTTCTATGGAAGGTTCTATTTCTATTTTTCGCTCAAGACCAATTGATTTCTCAATTTGAGTTAAAAGAATATCTATCCATATTATGTGTTTTTTAGACTCTACTTTAGGTATGACAATGCTCTGGATTTTGCTACCAACATTTTCTACTATGTCAATTACGTCCCTATAAGCAAAAGGAGAATAAATATCATTTATTCTATAAGATATAACCTTGTCATTTAAATCTTCTGATGATAAAAAATCAACTAACATCCTTCTTGCCTTGTCTTTTTCTTCTAAACTTACACTATCTTCTAAATCATACATTATAAAATCAGCTTTTAATCCTTTGGATTTTATCAACATTTTTTCTCTATTTGATGGCACTGAGATAGTAGACCTTTGAAGTATTACCTTGTTCATACAAAATACTCCTTTTTGGTAAAAAGGTTTTTACTTTGGTAAAAAGGTTTTTATTTTTTTTAAATACAATATTTACGCATCCAGAAATTTGTGTACCATAAAGTTTTATATTGTGCTTATTTAAAAGCTCTTTATACATATTAAAATAAATTTTTGACCTATTATAAATACCGCCTGTTAATATTGCAATAGCTGGATTTACATTTTTTATAACCTGTTGTAATATTTTTATTTTTAATTTATAGGATGGTAAAATAACAACCTCTGCTTTTAGATTTAGCTCTGGAAGTTTGTTAAGTAAATATTTATCAATTTTAGGAAATACAATTAATATAGGATTTCTTTTATATATTAACCTTATCATTAAATAATTCTCAGGACTATGTGCAAATTTTAAAATTTCTAATTTTAATTTTTTAGAAATAAAGATTGTTGTGTATTTTTTAACAGGATTTATTTTTACATTTCTTTTTTTTAATACAGTTAAGATATAGTTAATTCTTTTATCTGTTTGCCCATTATAATAAAATTCATTTATTTTATATTTCTTTGATAAATAAAATAATCCTCCTAAATGATAGATATTATTTCTGGTTAAAATTATTTTATCAAGTATTGGAAACCTGGTATAGGTTAAGATTGGAGATAACACATTTTTACCAAAATTAAATTTTCTGTACCAGCTTCCACCAGTATCAATTAATACCCTTTTACCTTTATATTCAATTAATAAACTCTGTCCTCTCCCAACGTCCAATACCTTTAAATTGACCTGTTCTTGTTTGTCATAGACATAATTGGAGATAAGTGGAACTGAAAAAAGTATAAGACTAATTAGCATGAGAGGTCTTACTTTGTTTTTATATTGGTTTATTTTTAAATAAATAGCAAATAAAAAAACATAAAATCCAAGTATTATATATGAATTTGGTCTCATAGGAACAATGGTAGGAAGAAGTCCATTTTTATTTAAAATTATAAGTATCTTTATACAAAGAGACAAAATTTTATCACATATGTTAAATAGGAATATTGAAAATAGATTCAAAATATCTATAAAAGACATAATGCTTGCAATAAATATTAATGGAAATATTAAAAGACCAATGACTGGAATAAAAATTACATTAGTATAACATGATATAGATACTTCTCCAAAGTAGTAACTAATTATGGGTAAAATTGATATGTTGATTATTGCTGAGATTATCAAAATGCTACAAATATAGAAAATTGCTTTATTTGAGATTATTTTTGTAAATTTTTTGCTTAATGATGAATAGAAGGTTATTATAATAATAACAGATAGATAAGATAATTGCAGACCAACATCAAATACACAATATGGATTTAAAATTAATAATACCAAAAGGGATATAGCAATTCCATCGATTATGGCGTATTTGTGGTTAATAAGAAATAACATACCCCAGGTAAGATACATAACAGACGCCCTGATTAATGAAGGTCTGGGTTCACTAACACATAAGAAAAATATAACAAATGCACAGGAAATTAGGCATGCCAATTTTTGTTTGGGAATATATAAATAGGTATTTGGATATATTGAACCAATAAATAAGGCTATACTAATACCAATAATGGCCACAAATCCAACGTGTAGTCCAGACTGGGCTATTATATGTGCAAGGGAGGCCTGTCTAAATATCTTTGTATCCTTATATGTTAAATAGTTCCTATCGCCTATAATAAGGGCCAAGATGATTCCTTTGTTTTTTATATTCTTAAGTGATCTTAAAATTTTCTTTTTAACAAAGCTTTTAAATTTCCATAAAAGATATGGATTCCCATATATTTTTATTTTATTGGATATTTTGTGAGAGTGTTGTACAAAAAATATATTTTGTAAGTAGTATGTTTTTATGTACCCAGTATTTCCAGGATTATTATAAGT
>JAMOQN010000165.1 GCA_027063985.1 Desulfohalobiaceae bacterium | reverse complement strand
TTAGAAGAACAAAATATAATTGTCTAGACATAAGCTGAGGTTTTTATGAAAAAAAACATAGAGTTGGACAAAAGGATTATTTTTGCATTGGATGTAAACAATATTTCACAGGTTGAGAAGTGGCTAACTATTTTAAAAGGTCATGTAAAATTTTACAAAATAGGTCTTGAACTATTTGTATCACAGGGCATGGGAGTGGTTGAGAGGGTTCTTGAGGCAGGATGCGAGGTTATGCTGGATTTGAAATTGTATGACATTCCCCAGACAGTTTATAGGACAGTTAAGCAAATTTGCAAAAAAGAGATTACTTTTTTAACAGTGCATGGAAATCTGGATATTTTAAAGGCAGCAGTTGAGGGAGCTTCAGGATCTAAGGTAAATATACTCGGAGTAACCGTGCTTACCTCTTTGGATGAGAAAGATCTAAGAGAAATGGGTTATCCATCTCCCCCAGATGACCTTGTTCTAAAAAGGGCAGAGCTTGCAAAAAATGCTGGATGTGCAGGAGTGGTTGCATCAGGGCTTGAGGCCAAAATAATAAGACAAAGATTAGGAGATGGTCTCATAATTGTCAGTCCAGGGATTAGACCTGCTTTTTCAGCTAAAGGTGATCAAAAAAGGGTCTTAACTCCAAAACATGCCATATTAAATGGTTCAGATTATTTGGTAATAGGAAGGCCTATTCGTGATTCAGATGACCCAATAGCCACTGTTTCTAAAATCAAAGAGGAGATAAAAGGCATTATTTAAAATTTTATTTTTTAATTGACATAGAGTGGATATATGAATATTTTCTTAAGTAAGAGTAAGTTTTGAAATACCTCTTTTTATAAGGAGGACATAATGAATAACATTCCAAGCATAAGTGCTTTAAATGCTTATGGAATCAGGCAACAGGTAAATGCAAATAATGTAGCCAATGTAAACACCCCGGATTTTAAGCCATCTAGGGTGAGTATGGAAGAGGCCCCTAATAGGCAAGGGGTTCGGGTTCAGGACATATCCAGGCAGGAAGAAGATCTAAGGGCCCAGCGCCAAGACCAAGATCAAAGGGAGACCCAGGGGAAGAATGCTCCCAGTGAAACAGACCTTGTTACTGAATTTACTGAGATGCTGGAAAATAAAAATGCGTATAATGCAAATGCCCAGGTAATTAAGGTAAATGATCAAATGAATGGCGAAATTATTAACAAATTAGCTTAAATAATTTGGATTAATTTTTAGCATAAGTTCCACAATAAGACGTGCAGTAATTCCCCAAATAAGAGCAACGGGATTTTTAAAGACAAAAACTTCATAATCTAAGGAAGGCCACGGGTTTTGGTATTGAGGGGGAAGTCCCAGTTCTTCAACAGGAAGCGTTGAGACCTTTACTCCGTCTTTATTTATAAAATAGGGTTTCATTTCTACCTTCACACCATATTGCTCAGGTGGGTGTTTCTCAAACCAAGACACAGGGATTATAAATATCTCTTCAACTTCATTTTTATCTGGGTTTAAGTCTTTTTCCATGTCTATATTTAAAATTCCTATGAAACTTTCAATTATTATCCCTCTTGGGGAGATGAAAGTGTCTAATCTTCCTATGACCTCTATTTTTTCTCTGGGAATACCAATCTCTTCCTCTGTTTCCCGTAAGGCTGCATTTACGCAAAATTTGTCCTGAAATGGTTCAAATTTTCCCCCTGGAAAGCTTATTTCTCCCCCCTGTCTTATGTTCTTGGCCCTCTTTTCAAACAAGAAAAAGTATTCATCATTCTTTTGTAAAAGGGGTATTAAAACAGCAGCATTAAAAAATTTTTCCCTCCCCATAATTCCAGGGCGAGGAGGGAGGTTTTTTATAAGTTGATTTAAGGTGTCTTTGTTCATTTTATCTTTTTTAGCTCCTCTTGATTCATTGTAAATGAGTGCTCTTTTCCAGGGAATTTCCCTGATTCAACCTCATTTTTAAATTCCAATATGGCCTTTTCTATTTCCTTTGAGATGTTGGTATATTGTTTTACAAATTTGGGAACAAATCTGTCAAATAAACCAACCAGGTCATGGAATACAAGGACCTGTCCATCACACCCAGCTCCTGCACCAATACCAATAGTTGGTACAGGACATTTTTCTGTAATAACTTCTGCAATGGGCGCTGGTATTGCCTCTAATACTATGCTAAAACAACCAGCATCTGCAAGTGCAAGGGCATCGTCTAAAAGTTTTTTGGCAGCATCTGCTGTTTTTCCCTGAACCTTAAATCCACCTAGCTGGGCAGCGCTCTGAGGAGTTAAACCAAGATGTCCTTGGACAGGTATTCCTGCATTTATTATTGCCTTTATTTGTGGTAGAACCGTTGCTCCCCCTTCTAACTTCACTGCCTGGGCTCCTGCCTCTTTTAAGAATCTGCCTGCATTTAATACTGCCTGTTCAACACTTGCCTGATAAGACATAAAGGGCATATCCCCAATAACTACTGCGTGCTTAACTGCATTTGTAACTGCCTTTGTATGGTGTATCATTTGATCCATGGTAACAGCCAATGTGTCTTTGTGTCCCAGCACAACCATTGCAAGGGAATCTCCTACCAAAATCATATCTATCCCGCACCTATCAACAATCAGTGCAGTAGGATAGTCATAACTAGTTAACATGGTGAGTTTTCTCTTTCCCTTTGAATTGATAATATCTGGTATAGTCAGTGGCTTATTCATTTTGTTCCTCCATGTATTTTTGTTCAATTAATTTAATTAAACAGGTTAAAGTATTATTTACAGGGGTGGGGATTTGAAACTTTTCCCCATATTTTACAATGGCACCGTTTATTGCATCAATTTCAGTTGGCTTTTTGTTTTTTACATCTTGATGCATAGATGATATGTTTTTTTCTGTTTTTTTTGCAACGTCTAATACCTGATCAAATACATCTTCTTTAAAATCAAGTCCAAATTTTTGTGCTATTAATATGGCTTCATTTACAGCCAACTTTGCAATTTGTCTGGCGTATTCAGATTTTGCAATAAATCCATTTCTGACCTGCGCAATTGCAGTAATTGGATTAATTCCAATATTTATCAAAAGTTTTTGCCAGATAAGTTTATTTGTTTCATTTGTCTCAAAACACTTAATTTTGCATTGATTGAAGTTTTCTACTATTTTGTGTATCCTTTCAGTTGGCTCCCCATTAATTTCGCCAATGTATGTTACTCCATCTCCTCCATGACGAATATACCCTGGTCTTACATAAGTGGCACCTTGAGCAGTTATTCCAGCTATAACTCTGTTACTTGGTAATAAATCACATAACACTTCCACATTGCCTATTCCATTTTGAAGGGTGAGATATACAGGATCTCCTTTTAATTTATTTTTAATATAATTTACACCATTATATGTTGCATATGTCTTTAATGTGACAAGGACTAAATCTGGTGCAAAATTTAGTTTTTCTGGATCTAAAACAACCTCTACATTGTATGTTTGTATTTTCCCATCTAGGTTCTCTATTTTTAGACCATCTTGTTTTATTTTATGCATATGTTCTTTGTTGGTGGAATATAAAATAACCTCATTATTTTTTGACAATCTTGCACCTAAAAGGCTTCCCAATGCACCAGCTCCTAATACAAAGATTTTCATTTATATATTCCTCCAATATTTAAAAAAATGTTCATTTATCTTAAAAGATAATAGATTATCAGGTCTTTTTAATCTTTTATTGTCAATGGAGGCAATAGATAATGCTCCAATTAAAGAGTTTGTTAAAATCACCTCATCCATACAAAACATCTCATCAGGGAAAATTTGTTTTTCAATTATTTTATATCCAAGGATTTTTAAAAAATTTACTACCTTATCAAGCATGATTCCCTTTAAAAAATATTTAGAATATGGCAGATAAGCAACGTCATTTTTAATCAAGATTATATTTGTTGAGTTCCCCTCAGAAATTGAGCCATCAGGATTTAAGATAATTGCCTCTTCATAATTTTTCTCATGTGCCCATTTTCTGGCCGTTTCATAATAGAGATAGTTTAAAGTTTTAAAATTTGCAATAGGCGTATACCTTTGTTCTGGATAAATTCCAACATGTAGTCCCCATCTCTTATTAAAATCTATTCTGGGTGTATATTCTCTAGCACTTACAATGAAAACATAGTCATAGGGTGGTGTATTTGTGGTTCCTTTTCCAGCAATTATTTTTACTGCTGATACCTTTTGTTTAAGTGCATTTTTTGAAATAAGTTCTTTAATTATTAGATGAAAATCAATTTTAGGAAATGGAAGGTGTAAAAGTTTTTTCCATCCATTTTTTAGTCTCTGTAAATGTTCATCTAAGAATAAAATACTTCCTTTTTCAACTCTAATTGTCTCAAAAAGACCCATACCGTATTGAAATGCAAGTAAATTGGCCTTGATTTGGGCTAAATTTTCTTGAACAAATTTACCATTTACCCATACCCAGGTGTTAAAAGGACCTTTTTTTGAAATTGATCTGTTTTTTAAAATAGAGAAGAAACTCTGACCCTTATGTAGGGTCTCTTCGTATTCCAATATAGGGTCTGAGTCATAGACTATCCCACCACCAACAGAAAATATGAGTTTATTCCCAATTAAAGTAGCTGTCCTGATAGCAATGGATAAATCCATTGTATTGTGAAAGCTTATATAACCTATACTGCCTGTGTATATATGTCTTTTGTTTGGCTCCAATTCCTCAATTATCTCCATTGCCCTTATTTTAGGACATCCTGTTATTGAACCTCCAGGGAAAGTGGCCTTGATCAAATCTATTGAGTCTGCGTCCTTATTTAATTTTCCTGTTACAATGGAAATTAGATGAAATACATTTTGATACTTTTCCACCCTCTTGTGCTCAACTACTTTTACACTACCAGGTTCACACACCTTTCCTATGTCGTTTCTCAAAAGGTCCACTATCATTGAAAGTTCAGCATCATCTTTTATACTGTTTTTTAAATCATTTAATAATTGTTCATCCTGTTTTGGGGTTTTACCTCTAGGCCTTGTGCCTTTTATGGGCCTTGTTTCTACATATCTTTGATTTTGAAATAAAAATCTTTCTGGAGATGTGGAAATAATTTTATGATCAGATGCATTTATATATGCAAAAAACGGTGCTGGATTTAAATTAAATAATTCTATAAAAAATTCAAAAGCATCCCCATAAAAGGAATAAACAAATCTCTGAGACATATTGACCTGATATATGTGGCCTCTTACAATATAATCTTTTATCTTATTTATTGCATCTATATATTCGTTTTTTAGAAAATTTGAATACAATTTACTATCTGTATAAAAGCTATTTGTCTCTATTTCCTTCAAATTTATTATATTCAATATTTCAGTTTGATCAAATATGTAGTTTTTATCATTGGTATTAAATTTAGGTATAATCAAATAAATCTTTTTTGTTTTAATATCCTGGATAATAACATATCTTGGACAGTATAAAATTATATCTGGAAGGTGTAAATCATCAATGCACAATGATGGTAAATCTTCTATTTGATCTTTAAGATCATAAGATAAATATCCAAGTAGTCCATATTTAAAAGGTGAATTTAAGGTGTCTATGGTATCATTAAATTCAA
>JAMOQN010000164.1 GCA_027063985.1 Desulfohalobiaceae bacterium | reverse complement strand
TTGCAGGGATATTGGGGGCAAGGTTTTTATATGTCCTGATGAACCTGAAATATTTTTTAAATCACCCCCTGGAGGCCTTTATGGTGTGGAAAGGGGGTTTGGTTTTTTCAGGTGGAGCCATCTTAGGGTTATTTACGGCCGTGTTATATTTAAAATCCAAGGCACAGGATGTGTGGCAGTGGGCTGATTTATTTGCACCTGCAATAGCCCTTGGACAATTTGTAGGTAGATTTGGATGCCTCATGGCTGGATGTTGTTATGGTCGCTATTGCACCCTTCCTTGGGCAATAACCTTTAAAAACCCTGATTCATTGGCACCAATAAATATACCCCTTCACCCTACCCAGATATACCATTCACTGGCTGGACTTGTTACTTTTTTTATTTTATCTTTTGTAAAGACAAAGGTGAAGCAAAAGGGCGTGCTATTTGGGCTTTTTTTGGTGCTGTATGGATTATTTAGATTTACTATAGAGTTTTTCAGGGGAGATTTTAGACCAATGTTTTATGTGTTTTCATATACCCAATGGGGGGCACTTGCACTGTCTTTTATTGGAGTTATGATTGTTTCTCTTAGATACAAAAGGGAGAGTTAAAATTATGATAGTTAGCCAGAAGGTTTTACTCAATATGTTAATATGGATTATTATTTTGCTCATACCAATTCTGCCCAATTTGTGGTCTATTTGGCACATATTTAAGCACGATTTTAGAACACCCCAGGATAAAATGACCTGGGTTTTAATAGCTACATTTATACCAGTTATAGGTGGAATTCTTTATATTTTTTGGGGACGAAAAAAAGTAATAACCTCGTCTATATCCTGATATTGGGGTAAATATGAAACGTATTTTCACTCTATTATTGATTTTAATTACAACTAGTTGTGCTTCTCAAAAGGATGTTGATCTTTTGAAAGTACAGATAGATGAGCTTAGAAAGCAGCAAAAGGCACAGAAAGACTATTATAACTTAGAAATTGAAAAATTAAAAAAAGAGTTTCAAGATAAACTCTCTTCAAGTAGCTTTTCCGTGAGATCCTCTCAGGCAGATATAGTCTCTAAGATAGAGTCCTTAAGACTAAAATGTGCCCGTATTCAAGGAGATATGGATTTGTTTCAAAAGAAAGTTCAAGAAAATGAAAATAATTATACTCAGTTAAAACAGAGGTTAGACAGTTTAGATAAGGAATTTTTAAATATCAAGCGTGACGTGGACAGGCTAAAGGCATTTTTAGGTGTTACAAAGAAAAGTGCAAAATTAAAAAAGTCAAAGGTATCAAAGACAAAAACTCTAAAAAAACAAGAAAATCAATCTAAGAAATTAAGAGAAAATGAATATGAACTTTCTCCAAAAAAGCTCTATTATCAAGGGCTGAAAAATTTTAGAGGCAAAAACTATTATGCAGCTGCACATTTATTTTCTTTGTTTATAGAAAAATTTCCCAAACATAGTCTAATACCAAATGCGTATTTTTGGAGAGGGGAAAGTTACTTTAGACTTGGGCAATATCCAAGGGCTATCTTGAATTATCAGGTAGTGTTGGACAAATACAAGACATCTAATAAATACCCTCCAGCCTTATTAAAAGAAGGAATAGCATTTTACAGACTTGGAAAGAAAAAGGCGGGCAAGATTTTGCTCGAAGATTTGATCCAAAATTTTCCACACACAAATGAGGCCAGATTGGCGAAAAAGTTTCTAAAAAATCATTAAAAAATTTTTGGGAAATTTATGGATGATAGACGAGAATATCTAAGAATTAGGACTAGAGTCAATGTCCTGCTAAAAAAGATCGATACAGAAGAGGCTTATCCAAGCTTTAGAGTGACTACTGATCTATCTTTACAATCTGATTTTAATTACAAAGAGTTAGGGATTCCAGAAGGCTTGAGTCTATTTTTTAAATATTTAGATGGAAAGCTGGATCTGATTTTGAGTCTCCTTGGGATAGATATGCTGGAGAGGGAATTTGATTATAAGACAACTGGGGTTGAATTGAGTGAAGGGGCTGTTAAGTGTGTTTGTGATTTTCAGGGGATAGGTGTTGGAGATTTAGTTGAAGTGGTGATTTATCTATCCCATATACCCTTAGTTTTGGTCTCTGCCATGGGAAGGGTAATCAGGATTGAAAGGGAAGAGGATGGCGAATATCTAGTTATTGCATTTGAAAAAATAAGGGATAGAGATAGGGAACTTATTGTGAGGTTTGTTTTTCAGGAACAAAGAGAAAAGATAAGGTCAGAGAAAGAAGAGAGCTAAAAAAAGGGGGATATGTATGGCAATTAAAAAAAAGAAGGTCGTTGTAAAGACATCCAAGGATGTACTCAAAATTTTATGTGAGTCTATAAAAGATACCCTATCAAAAGTAACTGCGTCAAATGTTACTTATTCTAAGACATTTATTAAGACAAATAAGACATGCCTTAGACCTGATATAGGTTGTTTTGTGCTGTTTGAAGGGGGCTTTACAGGACTGGTTGCAATGAATTTTTCTGCTGACGCGGCTTTAGAGATTTATAAAAAGTTTAATATTTCCATGGGAATGCCAGAAGAGGAACTAACAAACCACCATACTTCCTCAGAAGTAGCGGATACCATTGGTGAACTCATGAACCAGTGTATTGGTCAATTCCAGATTGCACTTAAAAAGGAGATAGGCATAGGAGTAAATCAAAACCAACCAAGAATGGTTGCCCTAACCCAGGCAATGAGAATTTCTTTAGAAACAGAAATAGATAAGCCTGAATTTATGCGTGTAGAATTTAGAACCAGTGAAAATAAGTTGTTTTATGTTGAAACTACCTTTGAAAAGGTTGATTTTGTCATGGAAAAGACTCCTGATGTGGTGAGAGAACAGGAAGTAGATGTAGACAATCTAATAGAAGATCAGAAAAAGGAAAATGGAGGAGGCGAGGGATCAAAGTCTAATAAAGTTGATGAGGAATTTTTAAAAAAATTGGGACTTTAAATATTCCTTTTAAGGAGGAACTCATGGCCAAACAGATTTGTTATTGCTTTGGATTTACAGATGAGGATATTGAGCAGGATGTGATAAAAAACAATGGATACTCAAAAATATTAGAAAAGATTAAAAGGGAAAAATCAAAAGGCAGATGTAATTGTAAGGAATTAAATCCGAAGGGCAGGTGATGTATAAAAGATGTTCGCCAGGTGGTGGACGAATCTTTAAAAAAGCACTCAATAAAGCCTAAAAATGTAATTTAATCTTTTCATCAATAGATAGAGGAGAAAAATAACCATGGACATATTTCAGGTTTTTCTTGGATTGTCTGTGTTATCGGGTTTTTTAATGGCCTTTAATTTGGGTGCAAATGATGTGGCCAATGCAATGGCATCAGCAGTAGGGGCCAGGGCTATCTCAGTGAAGCAGGCCATTTTTATTGCTGGTATCTTAAATTTTGTAGGTGCGGTTTTTTTTGGGTCCCACGTGACAGCTACTATTAGTAAGGGAATAATAAATCCTGGGTTTATAACAAATCCTAAACTCTTTATGATTGGTATGTTTGCATCACTTATTTCTGCAGCACTCTGGGTATTTATTGCTACGTTAACTGCCCTTCCTGTTTCATCCACCCATTCTATAATAGGGAGTATACTTGGTTTTGGAATTGTGGCAGGTGGGCCAAATGTGGTAAATTGGAAAGTATTAGGTGGTGTAGTTCTGTCCTGGATCATCTCTCCTTTTTTCGCTGCCACCATATCATTTATTGTGTTTACTCTGATTAGAAGAAATATTTTAATGAGAGAGAAATTTGTAGAACACACTATATTCTGGGTTCCCATATGGATTGTTTTGACCTGTGCCCTGGTAATCCTCTCCTTTTTTTATAAAACACCCTTTGGAAAAAAAATGGGGTTACCTATTAGTGTAAGCCTGGGACTGGTCTTGTTGCTGGGTACAATTATTTATATTGCCAGCAGGATATGGGTTTCTAAATTTATAAGAAATATAGAGCAACGTGATAAGTGTGTGGAGGAGGTTTTTAGAAAGATACAGATAGGAACTTCTTGTTATGTGGCAATGTCTCAAGGAGCAAATGACGTTGCCAATGCAATTGGACCAGTTGTAGCGGTGTATTCTTTGGCCAAATATCACGCAATATTGCCAAAGGTGGAAATACCCACCTTTTTTTTGGCCTTAGGTGGACTTGGAATAGCTACAGGTATTATGTTTTTTGGAAAAAAGGTAATAGCTACTGTAGGGGAAAAGATAACCACTCTCACCAATACACGTGGATTTGCAGTTGATTTTGGGACTGCTACGACAGTACTTTTAGCTTCAAATATGGGTCTTCCAGTATCTACTACCCATTCAGCTGTAGGGGGTGTTGTTGGTGTTGGAATGGCCCGGGGATTTAGTGCAGTTGATTTTGGTGTTTTAATTAAAATAATAATCTATTGGGTACTGACTGTACCAATTGCAGCTTTTACCTCTATCTTCATCTTTCAATTGCTAAAATGGACATTACTTGGATAAGGATCATATAAATTTTTGGTTGAAAAATATTTAAAAATTAATAAAATGAAAATTTCACACCTTGTGAAGGAAACTTTTTAAATTGGAATTAGTGATTTTTAATAGAGCGTTAGACGATAGATTTTATAGATGCACTGCAAGACAAAAAAACAAGGAGATAAAATGTTATGTTAAAAAAGTTGCCATTTTTTGGTTTAGTTACTCCCAGATCTCCAATGAATGGCCTTGTTGAACACTATGAAAAAATAGTTGAAGGGGTTTCAATGATAAGAGAGGCCCTTGAGTGTTATATTTCTGGATCAGGGGTTTGTCGTGAATTCAAAGAACTCACTGCTGAAGTAGATGCTATAGAAGAACACGCAGACAAGATCAAGAGGAATATTAGAAACCATCTACCCAGACGTCTTTTTATGCCTGTAGATAAGACTTTGTTTCTAAATTATACCAGATCTCAAGATAATATACTGGATTATGCTCAGGAAGCCCTGCATTGGTTGGGTATGCGTAGAGTTGGCATGCCAGAAGAAAGACAAAAACCATTGGTAGATCTAGTTGAAGAGGTAACATATGTTGTGGATCTGGTGGGTCCAGCCTTGAAAAAGACAATTGGTCTTGTTCATGGAGAACATATAGATAGGCTAGGATGTAAAGAACATTATAGAAAAATCAGGAGAGAAAGGCAAAAGATAATGAAGATGCAGCGGGCACTGGTTGCTGAGATATATAATTCAGATATGGATTTTAAGGACATATATCAGCTTATTCATTTTGTTGGGTGTTTAAATGATACTGTAAAAAACTGTGAGGCATGTGCTGATACTTTACGGGCTATGATTGCGAGATAAATGGAAAAAAAAATTACTGAAAAACAGGCAATTGATATTTTAAAAAAATATGCTCCCAATGAAGATGTATTTAAAAAGGTCCTGGAGCATTCCCTGCGAGTAAAAGATATAGCTCTTAAACTCATATCTGGAATAAATAGGGGGGTTGATATAGATTTTTTGAAAACAGCCTCCCTTCTCCACGATATAGGGAGATTCAAATACCCTCCAGGTAATAAAGACTCCATAAAACATGGAGTATATGGAGGAGAAATTTTAAGGGCTTTAGGCCTGCCTTATCATGCCAGGGTCTGTGAGACTCATATTGGAGTTGGAATAACCAAAGAGGATATTGTTAGCCAGAATCTACCCCTTCCCCTAAAAGATTTTGTGCCAGAGACAGTGGAGGAAATCTTAATAGCATATAGTGATAATCTCGACTCTCCTGGTATATCAAGCGAGAGGGATGTTGAAGAGCGATTTGTTAGGGAAGTTGGAGAAGGATATAGGAAAAGGGTTCAGGATTTTCATAAAAAGGTACACCAAATATTGAGAGACCTAAGAGCTAAGTGATTATTTCTCATTTGATTTAAAAATCGTGCCATACTGGTGTGAGAACCTCTTTGTTTTTTGTTTGATCTTCTATAAATTTTTCAAAAAACAATTTGTAGAATTTTCCAGGTCTTCCATCACCTACCGCCCTTTCTTCAAAAGTGGTGATAGGTAATACATCCATGGTAGTACCAAAAACCAAGATCTCTTTTGCATCTTTTAGGTCTTCTGAATAAAGGTCACATGTTTTAGCCTCTTTTAAAAGCCCCTGTTCTACCATTTCTTTAGCAAAATTAAGGGCGCGTAAAATGGTTGTTCCTTTTAAAATATAATCAAAAGGAGGAGTCAAAAATCTATTGTCTCTGGTAATAATGGCAAAATTTTCAGTTGCACCTTCTCCTATTTTCCCTTCTTCAGTTATGTTAATCATGTAATCTACACCCAATTTATGACACTCCATTTTCATGAGTACATTTTGAAGATAATTACAAGATTTTACAGTAGCAAAAAAGGGATCCTTTGTTGGCACCTTGCTTATTTTAAGAGAGCATCCTGTTTTTCTTTTTCTCTCTTCAGTTGGCTCTATTTTTGTTATCACCACATAGAGTTGTGACCCTATAGATTTTTCTGGTTTTGGTGAAAAGTCCCCTGGCCCCCTTGATACGTATAGTCTTATAATGCAGTTTTTCTCTCCACTTGACCTTATGGTCTTAATCACTATTTCTTTAATCTCTTCCAAAGGATAAGGAGGAGTTAATTGGATTTTATTAAGGGAATTTTTTAGTCTATTAAAATGGGCATCTAATTGATAGATATTACCATTCACACATTTAAATGCCTCAAATACTCCATCTCCCCTGTGGACCATATGGTCGTCAATTGGAATTAGCATAAGTTGTGGGTGGAGTATTATTCCCCCAAACCATGAAGAATACATGGCAACATAAGAATTTTGATGTGGGTATGATGTGTTTTTTAAATTTTTAAATATTTCATCAAAATTAAGTACTGGAATTTCCATTTATCTTGCCTCCAATTTTTGGATAACGTTAAATCGCACTGGCTGGCATGGAGCGCAGCGAAATACTAGTCCAATGAATTGATTGGTGAGATTATTTTTTGTAAATATCTCCCCTTGGTCCTATCTTTACTACTATGAGGATTTGCTTTTCTTTATAAACTTTAATTAACATTCTATATTTCCCAATCCTTAATCTATAAATATCTGTTTCTCCTTCTATGGGCTTTATGTCTATTTTTTCTTTATCCATCAAAAGATTCAAAATTTTATTTATCTTCTTTTGATATCCCTTCTGTAAAGTCTTGTAGTATTTATATGCCTGTTTTGAAAATTCTATTTGCCAAAAGGCCATGAAATTGTTTCTCCATTTTTTAATTCTTTCTCGGCTTTTTCTATCTCATATTTTTCTTCCATTGTTAAAGGTGAAGTATCTTCTTCTAAAAATACCTTTTCAAAAACTTCTTGTTTTGCTTCTTCACTTAATTTTTGCAATAATTCAATTATGATATCTATTGGTATGGAAACATTTTTCACTTCCATATTTGCTCCTTCTATATTTATATAGTAACTCTTCCAAAATTTAACTGGAGATTATAGATTTTTCTAAGATTTTTTCATATTACACCTCGCTTTTTGCAAAACCTCCACCACCTGGTGTTTCTATTCTTATTACATCGCCTTTTTTAAGGGTGACATTAAATTTGCTAGGCATTTTCTTTTTTTCGCCATTTGAAATAATTATATTTTCTCCAACTTTTCCAGGTTTACCCCCCATTAGACCGTATGGAGAAAATCTCCTTCTCTCTGTGAGCATTGTGATTTCTGCATCGTTTAGTAATCTAATTTGTCTCACAATCCCGTCTCCACCTCTAAATTTACCTTTTCCCCCTGAATTTTTTCTAATACTGTATTCTTCCACCATCATAGGATATGAAAATTCCAGGGCCTCAATTGGAGTATTCAGGGTGTTTGTCATGTGGGAATGAACAGCTGATTCGCCATTTGCAAAGCTGCATGCCCCCATACCACCACCAATTGTCTCATAATAGGTAAAAGGCTGATCATTTTTCTCATCAATACCACCTATTGTGATATTATTCATAGTCCCCTGACTAGCTGCTGGTATCTCATCAGGGAGGGCTTTGGAAAGGGCACCTAGCAACACATCAACTATTCTCTGAGATGTTTCTACATTTCCTCCTGCAACACTTGCGGGAAATTTGGCATCAACTATACTTCCTTTGCGAGTTATCAAGGTAATGGGCCTTAACAATCCAGCATTTGTTGGAATTTCATCTTTAATAAGGGATCTAAACACATAAAGGACTGCAGAAAGTGTGATGGAGTAGACAGCATTGATACTCCCTTTGACCTGATCATCACTTTCCTTAAAATCCACAACTACTGTATCGTCATCAATAGTTATTTGAACAGCAATCTTTATCTTCTCTCGCTCAATTCCATCATCATCCATATAATCTTCAAATTTATATATCCCATTGGGAATATCTTTTAACCTGCGCCTTAAAATCTTCTCAGAATAATCCATTATAGCTAATGCATAATTTTTTACCAATTCAAGCCCATAATTATGGATAAGTTCTTCTATCCTTTTAATTCCTGTCATATTAGCCATTATTTGCGCAGTAAAATCCCCTTCTCTTTCATAAGGGGTCCTAACATTATTAATGAGAAATTTCATCAAAGGTTCTACTATTTCCCCTCCTTCTACAATCTTTAAAGGTGGGATAATAATGCCTTCTTGAAATATGGAGGTCGCAAGAGGCATAGAACCAGCACTCATGCCTCCTATATCTGCATGATGTGCCCTGTTTGCAACAAAGAATTGAGGTTTTTTCTGTCCTAAAAAAACTGGTGCCACAATAGTTACATCAGGAAGATGTGTTCCCCCTTTGTAAGGGTCATTTAAGATTACCATATCACCTTCTTTCAAATCCACATTTTCAATTGCTGACTTTACACTCATAGGCATTGATCCAAGATGTACAGGAATATGGGCAGCTTGCGCAATCATATCTCCATTTTCGTCAAATATAGCACACGAAAAATCCCTTCTTTCTTTAATATTTGGAGAAAAAGCTGTCCTATTTAATGTAACCCCCATTTCTTCTGATATGGATACAAATCTATTTTTAAATACCTCTAATAGAATTGGGTTGACCTTCATCTTTACACCTCACACATGGATAATAAGGTTTTCAAATGGATCCACTTCAACTGATGCACTAGGCGGAACTACAATAGTAGATGAGTATTCTACAATTATAGCAGGCCCATCAAACTTATTACCATATTGAAGAAAATCTCTATTTAAGACCTTTGCCATGCTCTTTTTTCCATCAAAAATAACATCAGTATCACCAAGATAGGACTTCTCTGACAACCTTTCAATTTTTTGTGTTTTCCTCTCAAATTGAGGTCTTTTCATCTTGCCCCTTGCCCTGAGTCTCAGATTAACAATCTCCACTGGTTTTTTATAATTTGCATAACCATAAAGTCTTTTATGGTACTCATGAAATGTGTCCACATAATTCCTGGAAAAGGGTACTATGATTTCGTAAGACTGGCCAATATATCTCATGTCAAGATACAACTCCAGGGTAATATTTTCCTCTTCAACCCCTTCATTTAATAAATCTTTAATTCCCTGCTTTTCTAAATCACTAAAAAAGGATTTTAAACTTTCAGCCCCTGGGGTCTTTTTTAGCATAACTGTCTTTGAATAGTCTTTGATAATATCTGAGAGCAGCATCCCGATGGCAGATAATATCCCTGGATTTTTTGGAACAAATACCCGTGGAATATTGAGATATTTTGCCAAAAAAGGTGCATGCATACCCCCTGCACCACCAAAGGAAAATAAGGTAAATTCCGATGGATTATATCCTCTTTCTACAGAGATGACTCTAATGGCCCTTTCCATATTGGTATTAGCAACCTGCAGAATACCCTCTGCAAGCTCAACTTCTGATATGCTAAATTCCCTGGCCAATTGAGAAAAGTAACTGTCCAACCTGTTTTTTACAAGTTTCATGTTTCCACCTAAAAAGTGTTCTGGTATAAGACGTCCGAGATAAAGATTTGCATCTGTTACAGTAATCTGCTCTCCTTTTCCATAGCAAATAGGACCAGGATCAGCACCAGCACTAATAGGTCCCACCCTCAATGCCCCACCTTCATCCTTATAAGCAATAGATCCTCCACCAGCACCAACAGTATGTATATCTATCATGGGAACCTTTACAGGATATCCATCTATTTCAGATTCAACAGTCAAAGGCAATT
>JAMOQN010000163.1 GCA_027063985.1 Desulfohalobiaceae bacterium | reverse complement strand
TAATATTTTCTTCATCAATTCTAAGTGCATTTTTAAATTCATATTCAGCACTATAATACTTTTTATTTCTTCTATACCTTTCTCCTCTTGCAATAGTCTTTTGTAATTCCCTTATTGCGGGATAGACTTTGTTTATGTATATATCAGGTTCAGGTATGAAGTTTTGAAGGAATTCTTCTTTGGAAATAAAAGACTTTGGCCCTGAGGGAACAAAATTCTTATTTATTGGCTGAAGAGATATATTGCCATCTTCTTGCTCTTGTGCAAAGAATAACAATTTGTGACTGCTTTTCTTCTGAGTATGTCCTGCCCCTATCTTCCCTCTTTTTGTAATTGAAAATACTCCGTAAATTCTATGAGGATGGCCAATATTTAATCTCTTATTTTGATTCATTTACTATATAGTCATCCATATTGTACAGGGTTTCATCTTCTTTAGGTGGCAACAATTTTGAGATCTTTGTTTTTTTAAGATCAAAGAAGGAATTTTCATCTTCAAATAGATCGCCCATTTCTTCTTCAATTTTTTCAGGGTCCTCGCCTGCTTCTAGTCGTCTTAGGGCCTCTTCCATTGCCCCTCCCATTTTAAGTCCTGTTGTTTCAAATAGTTTTTTCATGATCTTTGCCATCTCTTTTGGATTGTCCTCGTCTATTTTATCAGCTTGATTAGCTAGAGAAGCAATGGCACTTTCAAGTTTTTTCTCATCTACCTGAGAGAGCATCTTTGAGATTGGGTCATCCATCTCCCCATTGTCATCTTCTTTTTTTGAAGAAGAAATTACTGAAAAGATAGATACCTTTCTCTTCATGTTTTTGTTTTTGCACTTGGGACAGATGGGGGTGTCTTTTGTGTTTATTCGTTTGCTAAGGAAATTAAATATCATATGACAATTTTCACAATAAAATTCATATACAGGCATTTTTATCACCTCCCATCCATTATTTTTGCATAAGTGCAATAACGATTATTTAATAGCCTCGCTGCCAAGTTTTGCTGCCTTAATATTTATATCCTGTATTTTGGGAGACATATGCTTTTTTATGCCATCAATTAAGTCATTTAAAGTAAAAGGGGACTCATTTATAGAAAAAAAAGCGCCTAAAAGGACTATATTGGCACACTTTGTTGTGCCTGCTTTTTTTGCTAATTCTATACATGAGAGTTTATAGCTATTTTGTGCACATTTATTTATTTTCTCTTCAATATAATCCATTTCAGGATATTTTTCCATGCCAGTTGAAACCCCAACAGGATAGGTTGGTTCAGTATTCCACACAACGCTTCCGCCTTTTTTTAGGTATTTAAGCGAACGTAGAGTCTCAACTGGTTCAAATCCCAGCAATACATCTGCTTCTCCAACGTCAATTTTAGGGCTTAAATACCCTCCAAGAAGCACAGTGGACTCTACGATTCCTCCCCTCTGTGCCATGCCATGGATTTCACCAGATGTTACATCTATATTTTTATCCATGGCAATTAAAGAAATTAAATTAGTTGCAGTCAGTGTGCCCTGTCCACCGACCCCTGCTAAAAATATTCTCATCTTTCCCATTATGATTTCCTTTTTTTGGCTTTTATATAGTTAGTTATTTGTACACAAAACATACACCCAGAACATAGACTTTCATCTATAAAAATTTTCCCATCTTTTTTATAAAAAGCAGGACATGCAAGTTCTTTTAAGCATTTTTCAACTTCTTCATGTTGTTTTTCAACATATGCATAAGTAAGATTTTTTTTCTTAAGTACTCTTGCTGCAAAGAGTGTACATGGCTGCTCAGCAATTATGACTCTAACTCCAGATAATTCTTTAAATTTTTGTAACACAGAAAGGGTTTTTTTGAGATTTAATGGGTTTACCTTTTCAACATGTGTAACACCACATCCTTTAACAATTGTTTCAATATCCACCCTGCTTTTGTTATCTCCCATTGGTGTTTTAACAACACCTGGATGGGGCTGATGTCCAGTCATGGCAGTGGTCTGATTATCTAATATAATTATCAGTAAGTTGTGGTTGTTATAAACTGCATTTACAAGTCCAGTTAATCCAGAGTGGAAAAATGTGGAATCCCCAATATAGCCGATTACAGTTTTTCCTGTTGCCCGTGCCATACCAGAGCCTCCAGATATAGAGGATCCCATGCAAAATAAAAAGTCACATGCCCTGTGTGGAGGTAAAAATCCCAGGGTATAACAGCCAATATCAGTTGCATAAATTGCATCATCTCCAAAAACCTTTCTAACAGAGTAGTAAACTGCCCTGTGGGGACATCCTGCACACAGGTTTGGGGGTCTTCCAGGAAGTTCCTTTTCTTCTTCACACCCTTTGGTTTTGCTTTTGGGTTTTTCAAGAAATTTGAGGATAGCAGTTTCTATTTTTTTTGTGGAATATTCAAAGAGTCTTGTAAGATTTTCATCCTTTCCATAGACTTTTGTGTTTAAATTGTTTTTTTGGCAAATTACCCTTACACTATCTTCTAAAATAGGCTCTAACTCCTCTAAAACCAAGACCTTTTCCATCTGAGAAAGAAAATCAAGTAAGGTTTTTTCAGCTAAAGGATATGTAATGCCTAGCTCCAGTACAGATACTTCGTCTAAGAGATCTAAATCATTTAACACGTCATTTAAATATGCCCTTGAAATCCCACTGGCAATTATTCCCAATTTGCTTTTTATTCTGACCTTATTATAAGGATGGCTTTCTATCTCTTTTCTTATTTTTTCTAGATTTTCTAAAAGGATAGGGTGCCTTAGTCGTGCTATTGCTGGTAAGGGAACAAATCTAAATGGGTCTTTTTTAAATTCAGCCTCAGGTACTTGTTTCTTTTCGCCAAATACAACTGGTCCTCTTAAGTGGTTTATCCTTGTTGTGGTCCTTAGCATAACTGGTTGTTGCCACTTTCTCGATAAAAGTAATGCCTCTTTAGTCATATCCTTTGCTTCTTGCGCAGTGGAAGGCTCAAAACAGGGGAGACCTGCTAGTCGTGCGTAGTATCTATTGTCCTGTTCGTTCTGGCTTGAATGGCAGCCAGGATCATCTGCACTAAGTAAAACCAGACCCCCAGGTGTACCAATATATGCAAGGCTCATAAGGGGATCAGCAGCAACATTTACTCCTACGTGTTTCATGCAAACCAGGGTTGGCACACCTGCCAGGGCTGCTCCTCCCCCAACTTCAAGGGCGACTTTTTCGTTTACTGAATATTCAAAATAAAAGTCTCCATAGGGAGATAATTTATAAAATGTATCTGGTACTTCAGAGGATGGTGTCCCAGGATAGGCTGAAACAAAACCAACTCCAGCCTCAATTGCACCCCTGGCTATTGCCTCATTACCCAATAAGAGGTGTTTTTCTCCTGATTTTGAGTCCAGCAATATGTGTTTCATAATTACTTTCCTTTTGTTTGATTTTGTAATTTTTGCTCTAGTTGAGCTATTTTATATTGATAGAATAAACCATTTGGATCACTTACTCCAAGACTTGATTTTAATTTTTTATATGCCCATAAAGCCTGATCTATATTTTGAGTATCTTCTGCCAATCTTGCAATCTCCATTGTTACTATTTGTGCATATTCCTGATTGTCTTTTAATTTCACAAGTATCTTTAGGGCCTCGGTCTTTTTCCCCATCAGTTTAAAACAATTGGCTTTTCCTATCTTTGCAATCACTTTTACATTGAGATCATCACTGTTTTCTGCAACTTTTTCAAACATAGAAACTGCCTTATCATATTGTTTTGTCTTTATGTATAACTTGGCAAGCTGAAGCCTAATCGCCTGTTTTGCTTGTGATGGAGCCTCTTTGAGCAATTTATTTAGTTTAGATATCTTTTCGTTATCTTCTTTTAAAAGCAATATAGAACCAAGTTCTTTTTTGATGTTATTTAATTTATTTTGTGTATACCATTTGTATCCAGAATACCCAGCTGCAATCACAACAACTAGGCCCACAGCTATGACAATTTCCCTCAAATGAGAGATGATTTTTTCAACAATAGGCATGGCCTCTTTTGCAATTTCTTCCTCTATTGGAATAGAGAGTTTGTTCTTTTTTTTGTCTTGCATTTGAATTTACCTCCGTGTAGTTTATTTTGAAATTTAAGTTTTTGAGGAGATTTTTTAACCTCTTTTAAAAAAAAGGTCAAAGTAATTTATATAGAGTTAAAAGTCAAAGGAGAAGGGTATGGAGGTGATTTTTCTAGGAGTTGGTGAGGCGTGTGATGAGAAATATCCAAATACGTCTTTGCTCTTATACACTGGAAATCAAAAGACACTGCTGCTTGATTGCGGTTTTAGTGTGACCCATGAGTTTTTTAAATATGAAAAAGACGTAAACAAGGTGGACATAATCTGGATTTCCCACTTCCATGGGGATCATTTTTTGGGTCTGCCACTTCTTTTGCTGAGATTTTGGGAACAGGGTAGAATTAAGCCCCTCCACTTTGTTGGCCAGAAAGGAATCGACTATGTTGTGAGGTCTTCTATGAAGCTTGCATTTCCAACCCTGGCAGACAAGATTTCCTTTGATTATATATTTCACCAGTTAGTAGAGGGGGAAGAAAAAGAAATAGAGGAAATTAAATTTGCTGTAGCTTCTACTGGACATACGCAGCCTAACCTAGGAGTTAGGATATCAGATGGCGAAAAAGTTCTTTATTATAGTGGCGATGGACCACCAAAAGAAGGTTGTTATGAAATAGCAAAGGGTTGTGACCTTTTGGTTCAAGAAACATTCTTGCTTGATGAGGATATCTATGGACATGGAAATTTTATAGATTGTATTGATTTTGCCAGAAAAGAAGGTGCTAAGAGCTTTGCAGCAGTTCATATGCAAAGAGATGCAAGAAGTAGTATTGTCTCTTATTTTGAGAAAAACAAAGATAAATTTAACGACCTAAATGTTATTATTCCTATTCATGGAGATAAAATAACCCTTTAAAAATCAACATTAGGAGGGAATTTATGTCTGATATAAGGAATCTGGTATTAGATATTGGAAAGAGGGCTAAAAAGGCTTCAAAATTAATGGCCAAGGCATCAACTGAAAAAAAGAACAAGGCACTAGTAATACTTTCTGATATGCTTGAGGCTGAAAAAAAATATATTCAAGAAGAAAATAAAAAGGATCTGGAACTGGCAGAGAAAAGGGGACTTAGCAGCGCAAAAATAGACAGGTTAACCCTTTCAGATAAGGTCATAGATTCCATGAGGAAAGGTTGTATGGAAGTTGCTCAACTTCCAGATCCAGTAGGGGCAATTGAGACAATGTGGAAAAGGCCAAACGGTCTTTTAGTTGGTAAGATGAGGATCCCTTTGGGTGTTATTGGGATGATTTATGAATCTCGGCCAAATGTTACAATTGATGCGGGGATCTTGTGTGTTAAGGCGTCAAATGCAGTAATTTTAAGAGGCGGATCTGAAGCATTTTATTCAAATCAGGTCCTGGCTAAGTTATTTTCAAAGGCCCTATCAGAGGCTGGTCTGCCTGAAGATGCAGTGCAGCTTATTCCCACAACTGACAGGGCCGCAGTCTCAGAAATGCTCAAATTAGAAGAATATATTGATGTGATAATCCCTCGGGGTGGAGAAGGGTTGATTCGAGCAGTGGTAGATGGTGCAAAGATGCCTGTTTTAAAACACTACAAAGGTGTTTGTCACATATACGTTGATGAAGATGTGGATATAGATGAGGCAGTAGAGATAATCTATAATGCCAAGGTTCAAAGACCTGGTGTGTGTAATGCCCTTGAATGCCTGCTGGTTCATGAAAAAATAGCCTCTTCCCTCCTACCAAAGGTAGGTGAAAAGCTTGGAGGAGCTGGAGTTTTATTTAAGGCAGATAAAAAGTCTTTTAAATATCTTGAAAAGTGGGCTGAAGAAGCCAAAGAAGAAGATTTTGGATATGAATTTTTAGAGCTTAAAATGGCAGTTAAAGTGGTGGCAAATCAAGATGAAGCCCAGGAACATATATCTTTATATGGATCTAATCATACAGAGGCCATTTTGACAAATAATCATCAAAGGGCAATGAGGTTTTTAAAAGAGGTAGATGCATCACTGGTACTTGTTAATGCTTCCACAAGATTTAATGATGGAGGCGAGCTTGGACTTGGTGCAGAGATTGGTATCAGTACATCAAAATTGCACGCATATGGTCCAATGGGGGTAAAAGAGTTAACATCTACCAAGTTTGTAGCCTTTGGAGAGGGACAAATACGGACTTAGAGGTAGTTTATCAGTTTTTGGAGAGGATATGAAAATAGGATTTGTTGGAGGAAGTTTTAATCCCATACACAATGGCCACATAAGGGTGGCCATTGAAGTAAAAGAACAAATGGATCTTGATTTTGTTGAACTCATCCCAGCTCCTCGCCCTCCCCATAAATTGGATGAAAAATTACTTGATTTTGAGAAAAGGGTAGAGCTTATAAAAATAGCAATAAATGGTATTTCCTTTTTAAGGATAAATACAATTGAAGCAAAGAGGAGCACCCCTTCTTATACAGTTATTACTTTAGAAGAATTAAAACAACTATACCCTGGCCATGAACTCTATTTTGTTATTGGAGGAGATGAAATAACCCATTTAACTAAGTGGTATAAATGGAGACATCTCTTTGATTTATGTAATTTTATCGTAGTTGGAAGGAGACAAGGGGACCTTAATAATTTGCAATTTTTTGTTGAAACAAATCTTCCAGCAAAAACAAACCAGAAATTTGTTTGGCAAGTGGGAGAATATAAAATACATTATATTGAGATTCCAAGGCTAGAGATAAGTAGCTCTTTGATAAGAAAAAAAGCTCTGACCCAAAAATCTTTGCGGGGTCTGGTTCCAGAATCCCTCGAGAAAAAAATATCTCAGGAATATTGTAAACTCCTTTTGAAAGATGTGTGATTATAAGCAATAGAAAATTAATTTTTCTCTTCAATTAGATTTGTGAGAATCAGCCCAAGAAAGGAACTTTCTGAAGACGTATATATCCATCCTAAATGGTTAAGACATGAGGCACAAACAACTATTTGCCATGCATAACCAGGAAACCATGTAAAATCTTTGGTGGGTTTTCCTGCAGGTATAAAATTTTTGCCATCTGAAAAACAGCCAAGTTCAAATATTAATCCATGTGGATTTGCGCACACATGTTTGAATTTGCCATTTATTTTAATCTTGTATCTTGCTGAGGTAATTTTGGTTTTGCAAAATTTACACAAATAATATATATCTTTTTTTTGTTCTATTTTTTCAGTCTGTTCTTTAATGATCAGCTCTATATCTGGAGATAAACTTTTTTTAAATAAAATAACCTGTGATAAAGCCATATGTAATTCCTAAAAATTTAAGAGGTGGAACATGAAAAAGTTTAAAGTATCTCTATTAAATGTTAAAAATTCAGGATTATCTATAGCCAAGTGTTTTGGCCTTTGTGGAATAGACCCTTTGTATTTTAAGGGAAAGAAGATTTTTGTAAAGCCAAATATTGTGTTTTGGACCTCTCAGGTCAATTTTCCCAAATGGGGGGTAATTACCACATCTAAAGTAGTAGAAGGAGTGGTTAAGTATTTAAAAGAGTGTGGAGCCTCTGATATAGTAATTGGAGAAGGCAGTGTGTTATATAACCCAAAGGACAAAACACTTCAATACCAGGCATTCAAAGGATTGGGATACGATAAGTTAGAAGCAAGATACGGAGTGAAACTTGTCTCAGTCCATGATGGGCCATTTAAAAAAGTGGAGGTGGACAAAGGAATATTCCTGAAATTTAATGAAAAGGCAGTTGAGAGTGATGTGATTGTGGATTTGCCAGTACTAAAAACCCATGCCCAGACAAAGGTCAGCCTGGGAATAAAAAATTTAAAGGGATTGTTAGATATGGGTTCTAGAAAAAAGACCCATAGTGCAGATGAAAAAAAGAATTTAGACTACATAATATCCAGATTTCCAAAGGTGTTTAATGAAGTAGTTACTTTGATAGATGGAATATACTCTTTGGAAAGAGGACCTAGTTATGATGGAAAACCCTATAAAACTGATATTTTAATAGGTTCGAAGGATTTGATTTCTGCTGATAAGGTTGGGAGTTATATTCTGGGATATGAACCTTTGGAGGTTCCACACATTGCCCATGCAATTGAATATAATAATAGGGCAATAGATTTATCTGACATAGAAATTATTGGAGAAAATCCAGATGATTACAGGAGAAAATATGAATATGACTTTGCCTATACAGAAGATGGATCAATGCCAAAGCCCTTTGAAAAAATTGGGATAAAAGGTTTAAGTTACCCAAAATATGATACTACCTTGTGCACCTATTGTTCTGGTTTAAATGGTGCTATTTTAACAGCCATTGCCAGGGCATGGAAAGGTGAGCCCTGGGATGATGTTGAAATTCTTACAGGAAAAATAAAAGAGCCTTCATACAAAAAGACCACAATCTTAATTGGACAATGTATGTATAAAAGACATAAAGATAATAAAAAAATAAAAAATCCAATATTTGTAAAAGGCTGTCCTCCAGATCCAGAGGAGATAAATAATGCCCTTAAAAAAGCAGGCATAGATGTAGATCCCAATATATTAAAAAATTTTGAATCTTTACCAGGTCTTTTTATGCAGCGCTACAAGGGAAAAAAAGAATTTGATGAATCTTATTTCACTATTGAATAATCTTTTGAGGGATAAATATTATGGATATAAAAAAACTTCTGGAATTTGATAGAAACCATATCTGGCACCCCTATACATCAATGAAAAATCCATTGCCAGTATATCCTGTTAAAGAAGCAAAAGGGGTGAGATTAAAGTTATATGATGGCAGAGAGCTTATAGATGGCATGGCTTCGTGGTGGGCTGTTATTCATGGATATAATCATCCTGTGCTAAATGATGCAATAAAGTCTCAACTCAATAAAATGGCACATGTGATGTTTGGGGGAATAACCCATGAACCAGCGGTGAAACTGGCAAAAAAATTAATTGAAATTACTCCTTCTTCCTTGGATGCAGTGTTTTTTACAGACTCTGGTTCGGTATCAGTAGAAGTGGCATTAAAAATGGCATTTCAATATTGGATTTCTAAAGGAAGGGAAGAAAAGTCTAAGTTAATCACAATTAGACGGGGATATCACGGAGATACCTTTGGTGCCATGTCTGTATGTGATCCTGTAACTGGCATGCACGAGATCTTTAGAAATATTTTACCAAAACATTACTTTGCAAAGGAGCCTCAAATTCCCTATGGAGCAAAATGGGAAGATGAAGACATATTTGATATAAAAAAACTGATTGAAAAACACCACAAAGAGGTAGCAGCAGTAATTTTGGAGCCAATTGTCCAGGGCGCAGGTGGGATGAGATTTTACCATGTGGAATACTTACAGAATTTGAAAAAATTATGTAAAGAATATGATATTTTGTTGATATTTGATGAAATTGCAACTGGATTTGGCAGAACTGGTGAACTATTTGCGAGCTTTTTGGCCTCGGTTGAGCCAGATATAATGTGTGTAGGAAAGGCGTTGACTGGCGGATACATGAGCTTTGGAGCCACTCTTTGCTCAAGGGATGTGGCAATGACAATTTCAGAGGGACGGCCTGGGGTCTTTATGCACGGACCAACCTTTATGGGAAATCCCCTTGCATGCTCAGTAGCCCTGGCATCAATAGAACTCCTTTTAAAAAGTAATTGGCAGAAAAAAGTAAAGCAAATTGAAAAGATATTGAGACAAGAGATGGAAGATATAAAGGAGTTGGATGGTGTTAAGGATGTGCGTGTGCTTGGAGCCATAGGAGTTGTAGAGGTGGATAAAAATGTGGATGTTGCCAGGATACAGAGGTTTTTTGTGGAAAAAGGAGTCTGGATAAGACCATTTTTAAACTTAATTTATATTATGCCTCCTTATATTATAGAAGAGTCAGAGGTAAAAATTTTAGTTGGTGCTATAAAAGAAGCAATTTCAAAAGGTATTTATTAATAATTACAAGATGTTAATGTAAAAAAATATTTTTTTAAAAAAATTGTTGACAAGCAGGGGTGATATCTATATAGTCCATCTTCCGTTGCGTGAGTGAAAACGCAACAACGAAAAAAAGAGAAAAATTTCAGTTCATTGACAAAGTAGATAGTTATAGGAATGGGGAGGACAGGTAAGGATAGGTGCTCTATTCTTTATGGGATAGGGCAGGAGGTTATATAGTAATAACCTGAGAGTTTGATCCTGGCTCAGAAT
>JAMOQN010000162.1 GCA_027063985.1 Desulfohalobiaceae bacterium | reverse complement strand
CCTCCCATATTCTGGATCTTCAGCACAAAGGATTTTTAATAAAGCACCAAAACAGGTTACAGCGTGCCATTTTACTTTTTCATTTTTGTTGTTTATTGCAGAAAAAAGAGCTCCTAACGCCTTTTTGTGTGGATATTTTAGAATATCATCTAGAAATTCAGGATATTCTTTTATTGCTAATATTTCTAAGATATCTTTCTTTATTTTTCTGGAATTCATTTTTTTTATTATTAAAAAAGCCCCTCCAAAATATAGAGGGGCCTTTTGGGTTTATTAAGTTATTCTTTATTAAAGTTACTTTTGGGTGCCCCGCATACAGGGCATGTCCAGTCATCGGGTAAATCCTCAAACTTTGTTCCAGGTTGAATTCCATTGTCTGGGTCCCCTTTTTCTGGATCATAAGTATAGCCACATACTTCACATACCCATTTTTCCATAACACTACTCCTTTTTATTTGTTTTGTCCTAATACTGAACCTTCTCCTGCCAGGGGTTTAAATGCCTTTTTTGAAGCTCCGCAAACTGGACATCTCCAGTCATCTGGCAGGTCTTCAAACTTTGTGCCCTTTGGGATCTTTCCTTTTCTATCCCCCTTGTCAGGGTTGTAAATATAACCACAATTTGTGGTCTGACATTGATACATTTCTTCTGGTTTGGCCATAGGTCTGTCTGCCTTATAGTTCGGCCTTCCAAAGTCCATGCAAATTACAGTATTCTCTTGCAACTACCTTATCTGCTTCAACGCAAAATACAGCTTCTGGGGCATCGCCAGGATTTAAAAATTTATAATAAGATGTACCGTCAGCAATCAATTCAATCCATTGAATATAGTGTTTTTCCTCCATTGGATGTGCTACGCTGCCTACTTTTACCTTGTAGCCATTATCAATCTTTTCAATTACAGGTACATGTTTTTCCAATGCTGCATCCTCTGCCCCTTCTTTTAAGAGATTCATAGGTTGGTTGCAGCATACAAGCTGTCCCTTTCCGCCCTGTAAGACAGCAACAATATTTCCACATACATTACATTTGTAAATTTCATACCTTTGAGCCATGATTTACTCCTCCATTAGTTTTAATAATTTTCACAAACCAACTCAAAATGTGCCCTTGGGTGAGCACAAGCTGGACATACCTCAGGCGCCTCTTTTCCTTTATGGATGTAACCACAATTTTGGCATCTCCATACCACTTCCTCATCTTTTTTAAATACCATACCCTTTTCAATGTTTTCAGCTAATTTCTTATATCTCTTTTCGTGAAACTCTTCTGCAACAGCAATTGCTTCAAAGACCTTTGCTATGTCTTCAAAGCCTTCTTCACGGGCGATTTTTGCAAACTCAGGATACATCTTTGTATGCTCATAATTTTCACCTTCAGCAGAGGCCTTTAAGTTTTCTAATGTTGAACCAATTTTTCCAGCTGGAAATGAACCAGTGATTTCTACTTCTCCACCTTCTAATAATTTAAAGAGTCTCTTTGCATGTTCTTTTTCTTGATTAGCTGTTTCTTCAAATATCTTGGCAATCTGCACATAGCCTTCCTTTTTGGCCTGGGAAGCGAAATATGTATAACGATTCCTTGCTTGTGACTCTCCAGCAAAGGCAGTCAAGATATTTTTTTCTGTTTTTGTTCCTTTTAAACTTGGCATAAATGAACCTCCTTTTTTAATTTTTTAGTTTTTTCTTGATCTTAAACGCACAATCCCTGATTAGGCCACAAAGTATAAGCAGATCTTCATCATTGAATTTACTAATTCCATTGTTAGATATCTCAAGCATATCTTGAATCAGGGCCTCTACCTTTTTTAGATACTTTATTTTTTCTTCTTTTTCAATAGAATGGTAAATTTCTTTATGCATAATCTTTACTTAACGTTTATAAAAAGTTTTGTGTTATTACCTTTCCAGCAACTAATATGCCAAAA
>JAMOQN010000161.1 GCA_027063985.1 Desulfohalobiaceae bacterium | reverse complement strand
ATTGACAAATACGACTATATAGAAATTGAAGATAAAAAAACTAATACAATTAAGGGAATAATAGTCTCTGGTAAATATCTTGATGAGATTAGAGCTATGATAAAAAAAATTATAAAAGAAAAGAAGAAAAAAGAAATAGATGAATTTATGAAATTTGCAGGAATTGTGAGTGGAGACACAAAAGATATGTCAGAAAAAGAGCTAAGGAAATATCATGCCTCAAAATATTTGGAAAAATAAAATATTTTTAGATACAAACATTATAGTTGATATAATTGATAAAAATAGAACAAATCACTTTTATAGTGTAAAATTAATCGAATTAGCAATAGAAAACAACATAGAAATAGCAATTAGTGAAGACATGTTGACCACTGTTTTTTATGTTGTAAAAGATAAAAATAAAGTTCTTAACTATTTAGATTATATTACAACAAAGTGGAATATTTATCATTATGGTAATGAATTGATTAAAGAGGCGATAAATATATCATTGAAGCAAAAGGTAGATCTTGAAGATGTGTTGCAATGTCTTTGTGCCAAGTATAACAATTGCAATATTATGATCACAAATGATAAAAAGTTTTACAATTGTGGAATTAAAATAATGACCAGCAAGGAGTTTATGGAAAAATTTAAAAATGAAAATAGCCTTATATAGCAGGAAAGACTACAACTCCCTTTTAAGGCTTATAAGAGGTCTTCATGGTGCCAGAAGATATTAAAACCAACTAATTCTTATTAGAGAAAACTTCATTTCACATTAAACCAAGAGAGTTCAAACAATTTTTAATTTCTTTTTCCTTTAAGTACCTAAATTCCCCAGGTTTTAATCTTCCTAATTTTACAGGGCCATGCATGATCCTTTTTAATTTCAAAACCTTCCATCCAAAGGCATGACACATCCTTCTTATCTGTCGATTTATCCCCTGCATTAGCTCAAATTTTAGAATAAAATGAGTGGGATCTATTTTTTTTAAAATTTTCACATTTACTGGCGCTAGTTTGTATTTAAGACCCTTTAGCTCCATCCCTTTTTTCATAACTTCTAAATGTACGTCTTGGACAACCCCTTTAATTTCAACTACATATACCTTTTTTAGGTGAAATTTAGGATGGGTCATCTTATAAACAAAATCTCCGTCATTGCTTAAAATTAAAAGACCTTCTGAAAAATAGTCCAGCCTGCCAACAGGCACCAGTCCCAACTTACGCAAGTTTTCAGGCAATATGTCTAAAATGGTCTTCCTTTTTTGGGGATCAGAGAGGGTGGTTACAACCTTAATTGGCTTATATAAGGCAATATATGTAAATCTTTTATTTTTAAAGGCATCTATTGATACCTTTTTACCATTAACAACAACTTCATCATCAATATCAACCTTTGTGCCCAGCTTAGTCACAATGATCCCATTTACCTTAACACATCCCTTTTTAATTAATTGATCTGCCTGTCTCCTGGAGCAAACTCCTGAACGGGCCAGAAAGCGATTTAATCTGATTTTTTCTGCCATTTAAATCTTAATCACCTTTGTTGCCATCTGAAGGCTTGTTACCACGTCTAACATATTAGTTGTCTCTCCTATCTTTTTTTTGTCCAAAAGTTTAAAAAAATCAAGACAAGTGCCACAAACTAAAATAGACACACCAGATCTTTCCAGCTCCTTTAGGGCTTCTAAGACCTCTCCATCCTCTGTTGCAAGTTTGACCCCGCCGTTAAGTAGAATAATCCTCCATAAAGATTTACCCATTTCAGGTAAGGTCTTTAAAAAATTCAACATAAGTTTTTGACCCAATATATCATCTCCATGGCCTATTACATTTGAAGTAATAAATACAAGCTGTTTGTCTTGTGTGTCAGGAGAATAGGTAATTTCGCAAGAATACTGAGAGAGGTCCTCTTTTTCATTTTCAAAACCTGGTATAGCACCATCAGATAATTTTCCTAAGACTCTAAATCCTTCTTTTTCTTCTTTAGTCTCAACAGAATATGACCTTGACTTTAAAAAACGACATACATTTTCCTTAGCAGCCGCATTATCAACCAAAACTTCTAAAAGTTCAGGGCTCTCAGATTCAATGACTTCTTTACATTTTAAAACAGGTCCTGGACATGCAAGCCCAAAACAATTTAACTTTCTCATTATCTCCTCCATTCTATTAAATTTTTATGATACTTCATAAAGAGCAAAATCTTTTATAGAATAAGAAATGAAGCTATAAAAATCATTTTTTCAAATAAAAAAATCAAAAATCTATTATCAAATAAAATAAGAAAGTGTTAGTTTCCAAGTTACCACGGTTAGCAAAGAGAATTGACATTGAAAAGAATAGGGCATAAAAATTGGGGCAATCCATGACAGAACCCTTAACACAATAACTAGGAGGAAGATATGGTTGAGCAGACACTGTGCATTATTAAACCTGATGCTGTTGAGAGAAATCTTATAGGAAAGATCTTACAGATGATTGAGGGAGCAGACCTAAAAATCAAGGCATTGAAAATGCTCCACCTAAACAAAAAACAGGCTGAAGGTTTTTATGAAGTCCACAAAGAAAAGCCATTTTTTGACAGCCTAACAAATTATATGAGCTCAGGTCCAATAGTTGTAGCTGTTTTAGAAGGAGAAGACGCCATAAAAAGATATAGGGAACTTATGGGGGCAACAAACCCAAAAGAAGCAAAACAAGGCACAATCAGAAACCAATTTGCCTTGGATGTTGAAAAAAATTCAGTACATGGATCTGATAGTCCAGAAAACGCTGTAAAGGAAATTGCCTATTTTTTCGATAAACTGGAGGTATTATAATTAATGGACACAATCGGAGTCATTGGCACTGGCAATATGGGAGGGGCAATTTTAAAAGGATGGAGCCCCTTAAAAGATATCTCTCTTATTGGTTATGATATAGATGAACAAAAGCTAAACAAAATTTGTATGGAGCTAAAGGTACAAAAGGCCAGAGATATTCCAGAGTTGATCCAAAAATCTACCTACATCCTTTTAGCTGTTAAGCCTACTCAAGTAAAATCCCTTTTAAAAAAATATAAGGATCTTTTTTTAGATAACCACACCCTAATGTCTATCTGCGCTGGGATTAAGATAAAAAAAATAAAAAAGTGGTGTGGAGGCAAGGCCAAGGTCGTCCGTATTATGCCAAATACCCCAGCCTTGGTTGGCAAAGGGATGTTTGCAATATGTTTTGAAGAAGAGGTCGATGGGTCCACTCATGCAAAAGTAATTGAGCTTTTCAATGTATTGGGTAAGTGTTTTGAAATGGAGGAAAACTACATAGATGCATACACTGCCCTCATAGGCTCAGGCCCTGCGTATATTATCTATTTTTTAGAAGCACTTGTAGAAGCAGGGGTATCACTGGGTTTTCAAAGACAGATATCAATTGAGATGGTCAAAGGACTGCTTAGCGGCACTACAAAAATGATAGAAGAATTAGACAAGAGTCTGGCAGGGTTAAGAGAGATGGTCACATCTCCAGCAGGCACCACCATTGCTGCCCTCAACCACTTTGACAGAATGGCAGTTAGGGGGGCAATAATAGATGCACTTCATCAAGCATGCAAAAGATCAAAAGAATTAGGTGAATAATGGGGGCTTACTTAGCCCCCTTAGTTTTATTGATACATCTTTCTTATCTCTTTTTTATTTATCTTTCCAACACTTGTCTTTGGAATTTGATCTACAATTTCTATCTTATCTGGGATTCCATATTTTGGAATAGTGCCGTCCTCAACATATTTTTTAAAGTGTTCTTTTAATTCATCTTCACTAACCTTTCCCTTGAATTCTTCATGTAATACCACCAGGGCCAAAGGTCTCTCTCCCCATTTTTCATCTGGAACACCAATCACAGCAACTTCACTCACTGCCTCGTGTTGACTTAAAATATCCTCTAATTCCAGTGAAGATATCCACTCGCCACCTGTTTTAATTACATCCTTTAATCTATCTGTAATTTTTAAATATCCTTCTTCATCAATATATCCAATATCTCCAGTATGTAGCCAACCACCTTCCCACAACTGTTCGCTCTTTTCAGGATCTTTCAAATAACCTTGAGTTAACCAAGGCGCCCTCACAACCACCTCACCTGTGGACTTACCGTCATGGGGCTGGGGGGTTCCCATTGGATCAACTACTTCTAACAATACATTGGGAATTGGAATCCCTGTTTTGCACCTAATTGGAACCTGTTTGTCTATATCCCAATCAACCATGTGGGGTTTCAAAAGAACTGCTGTAATTATAGGACACGTTTCAGACATACCATAGGCAGTGACTGGATTGATATTATATTTGAGGGCCTCTTTACAAAGTCCCTGTGGTAGAGCAGAACCACCAATGACTACTTTCCAGTTGGATAGATTTATCTGCTTGATAACTGGAGATGTAACCAACATGTGGAGTATAGTGGGTACACAGTGAGAAAAGGTAACCTTTTCTTGATGGACTAATTTTAAAATCATTTCAGGCTCGTATCGACCTGGATAGACCTGCTTTGCACAAATCCAGGTAAACATATATGGCATTCCCCAGGCATGGACATGAAACATAGGAGTAAGTGGCATATATACATCGCTATTATCCACCCTAATACCATATCCCATGGTACACAATGCAGACATAAGTCCATATGTGTGTAAGACTATCTGCCTATGACTATAATATACCCCTTTTGGCAAACCAGTAGTTCCTGTTGTATAAAAGGTGGTTGCCATGGTATCCTCATCGAATTCAGGAAAATCATACTCTTCACTCTGATTTTTAACAAGATCCTCATATTCCCCAGCAAAATCTAGAGACGTAGTAGGAATTTCCGTCTCATCAGTTAAGAGAATGAATTTTTTCACTGTTTTTATTTGGTCCTTAACTGACTCAAGCATGGGAAGAAAATCAGAATTTACCAATATTACATCGTCTTCAGCATGATTTATTGTATAGACGAGCTGTTCTGGTGAAAGCCTTATGTTTATGGTGTGGAGCACTGCGCCCATCATTGGCACGGCAAAAAAACACTCTAAATATCTATGGCTATCCCAATCCATTACACCTACTACATCCCCTTCTTTAATGCCCATGGATTTTAACATATTGGCCAATTTATGAACCCTTTTTCCAAAATCCCTATAGGTATATCTAAACTTATCCCTATAGACTATCTCCTGATCCGGGTTATATGTCAGGGGAAATTTTAAAAAATTTTTTATTAAAAGAGGAAAAGAATAAGCAGATTGCGTCCTAGGAATCTTTTTTACGGGCATATGAACCTCCTTAAGAATTTTTTATTCAACTGACCTTTAGGTAAATAAAGGTCGTGCCGTTATACTTAACTGAATAATGTTTTCTTGGCAATTAAAAATTATCTTAAATTATTTTAGGTGTCCGCTTTTTATCTTAAGTTTTTTAAAATTATTTTTTCGAAAATTTATCTTTAAAGCTTAATTCATTGTTTTTATTGAATTTATTTTTTTAAAAAATTTATATTTACCATATTTAACGAAAAAAGTCATTAAAAGTTAAAAATAGTAGTCTAGATTTTGAGTATTTTATAAAAAAAATTTAAAATTAATATAAAAAATATAAAAATGTGTATATTTGACAGGATATTATGGTTTGTGTATTAAAATAATCTTATTGATTCCTTAAAAAATTCAATCCAGGAAGGTGAGGTTATGAGTTATTTAAAGGTTCATGATCCAGAGATATGGAAGGCTATATCCCTTGAAGAAAAAAGGCAGAGGGAGACAATTGAGTTGATTGCGTCTGAGAATTTCACCTCCCCAGGGGTTAGGGAAGCTGCTGGTAGCTGTCTTACCCATAAATATGCAGAAGGTTATCCAGGTAAAAGATATTACGGTGGCTGTTTTAACGTTGATATTGCTGAAGACCTTGCAAGGGAAAGGGCCAAAACATTATTTGGAGCAGAATATGCGAATGTTCAACCCCATTCAGGCTCTCAGGCAAATATGGCAGTATATGCTGCACTACTCAAACCAGGGGACACTATCTTAGGAATGAATTTATCACATGGTGGACATCTATCCCATGGAAGCAAGGTTAATTTTTCAGGCAAAATCTATAAAAGTTTCTCATATGGGGTAAATAGAGATTCACAGCTTATTGATTTTGAACAGGTTAGATCCCTGGCCAAAAAACACAGACCCAAAATCATAATTGCTGGAGCGTCCACTTATCCAAGACAGATAGATTTTCAAAAATTTAGAGAAATTGCCGATGAAGTTGGTGCTTATCTTATGGTGGATATGGCCCACATTGCAGGAATAGTTGGAGCAGGTCTACATCCCAATCCAGTAAAATATGCCCATGTTGTCACGTCCACTACCCACAAATCCCTAAGGGGACCAAGAGGTGGTTTTATCTTATCTTCTGCAGCTCTAGGAGAAAAGCTGGACTCTCAAATTTTTCCAGGTATTCAGGGAGGCCCTTTAATGCACATTATAGCAGCCAAGGCCGTTGCATTTAAAGAGGCATTATCAGAAGATTTTAAAGATTATCAAAGACAGGTATTGAAAAATGCAAAAGCCATGGCTGATGCTTTGATCAGCGAAGGATTCAGTCTGGTAACAGGAGGAACAGATAATCACCTTGTATTAATTGATTTAAGAAATAAAGGCCTTACAGGAAGAGAAGCTGAACAATGCCTGGAAAAAGTAGGTATAACCGTAAATAAAAATGCTGTTCCCTTTGAAGATAAACCTGCAACCATAACATCTGGTATCAGGATAGGCTCCCCTGTAGTCACCACAAGGGGTATGGTGGAAGAAGATGTGTACAGAGTAATGGAATTTCTAATCCAGGCCTTAAAATTTAAAGACAATGAAACAGTAATCGCAAAGATAAGAAAACAAGTAAGAGAATTTGCCTTGCAATTTCCAATATTTGTGCCTTCCCCAAGGTATTTAACTAAAAATTCCCCCCAACAACAAATAGCTATGGTCTAACAAAAAAAAGAGGGCATATGCCCTCTTTTTTCTTTTACAACTACCTACACTGAAATCCAATATTTTATGCTTAGTTCGCTTATTTTATCTTTTCCATATAATTCAAAAATTCATTATCAGAAGACATGACCAATCGAGAATTGGCATCAAATCCTCTTTTATAGGCATCAAATGACCTTAACAAATCAAAAAATTTAGGATCTTTTTTATATGCTTCTGCATATATTTTTGTTGCCAAAGCATCCCCTTCTCCCATTAATATCTGGGCCTTTTTATTTGCCTCTGCAAGTATCACGGCCCTGTCTTTGTCAGCCTTGGCCCTTATTATTGCAGCCTGTTCAGCCCCTTCAGACCTATACTGTTTTGCCTCTCTTTCCCTCTCTGATCTCATCCTTGCATATATTGCCTTCTGGTTTTCTGGTGGAAGGTCGGTCCTTTTTATCCTTACATCTATTACCTCAACTCCATACTTTTTGAGTTCTTTTTTTACATTTCTTGTGACATTGGCCATTATTTCATTTCTCTTTGAAGAAACAATATCAATAAGGTTGTATCTGCCTAGAGCTACTCTTAACTCTGAATAAACAATATCATCCAATCTTGCCAACCCCCTGGATATTGTCCTGGCTGTCCTGTAAAATAATAATGGGTCATAAATCCTCCACCTGGTATAATTATCAACCACAAGGGTCTTTTTATCCTTTGTGATTACCTCTGCAGGAGGTGAGTCATATTCTAAAATTCTGTAGTCATATTTTTGCACCTGTTGTATTACAGGAATTTTAAAATGAATACCTGGGCCAACTGCATCCCCAATAGGCTTTCCCAGTTGTAATACAATGGCCCTCTGGGTCTCATCAACAAGATAAAAAGGCTGGGAAAAACCAATGATAAGAATAATGAAAATCAAGTAAAATCCTATATTCTTATTCATTTTTTGCTCCTCTTTTAGGTGTTATATTTTTTGTCTTTTTATTTGTCTTTTTAACAGGCTTTTTTTCTACAAAGGTCTTTTTGTCAAGAGACAGAAGAGGTATAACCTTTCCACCCACGGACTTTGAAATTATGATCTTGTCCTTAACTTTCTTTAAAACCTCCTCCATGGTCTCCAAATATAACCTTTTTCTTGTAACAAAAGGGGCTTTTTTATACTCCTCTAACATCTTTAAAAATCTATTGGCCTCTCCCTGGGCCATTCTTATCTTTGTCTCCTTATATGCCTCTGCCCTGTTTATTATTTCAGCAGCCCTTCCCCTGGCCTTAGGCAGTATTTCATTTCTATACGCCATTGCCTGATTTATCAACCTGCTCTTATCTTCCTTAGCAGAGGCAACGTCCTTAAATGCATCTAGCACCTGTTTTGGTGGATGCACGTCCTGAAGTTTTACGGCCACTACCTGTATGCCACTATGATAACTATCAAGTATTTGCTGAAGTAACTTCTGGGTTTTATTTTGAATACCGAATTTTTCAGTTGTGAGCACTGCATTAATCTGATTATTTCCTATAACTGCCCTCATTGCCGCTTCTGCTGCGTCTTTAACTGTTTTAAAAGGATTGCTTATATTAAAGAGATAGGAATAAGCATCTTTAATCCTATATTGAACAATAAATTGCACATCCACAATATTCTCATCTCCTGTTAACATCAATGATTCTTTGGGAACTGCCCTGTAGTTATTAATACCTGTTCCCAGGGTTACACTTCTAAAACCTATTTCTACCCTTTTTATTTGAGTTACACTTGGAGTCAAAACTGTCTCTATTGGATATGGTAAATGATAATGGGGACCTGGGCCAGAAATTCTATTAAAAGCCCCAAATCTCTTAATTACCCCAACCTGATCTGGATTTACTATGTAAAATCCACTTGCAAGCCAGAGCAATACAACTATCCCAATCAAAATTTGAAGACCTTTACCCTTAAGATTGTCCCCAAAAGGCAACTTCTCTTTTAGCTTTGAAATATCGGGTAAGGGTGGCTTATTGGACCTTGAAAATTTCTCTTTTCTTTCTTCTAACTTGTCCCAATCCCAATTCACAACATCCTCCTTTTTTGGCCTTAAAACCATATTTTTTTACAAGTTATAGAAACCCATCAATTTAAGATCACCATTATGAAGCTAATTTTTCTTAAATTATGTCAAAACCAAAATTTAGGGTCAATAAATTTTTAATCAAACCATTAAATTATCTGCCTTGCCATATCTAGAAATAAAGATTAAATTAAAATAAGTAAAATGGATAGTAAAAAAACAAAAATAAAAGGAGGGGAAAAGTGAAACAAATAACTCAAGATGTTTTCAGGGCTTACGACATAAGGGGAATTGTTGACAAGGACTTTGATGAAGAATGGGTAGAAGTATTAGGGCAAGCATGTGGTACATATTTTCAAGAAAAAGGATACAATAAGTGTGTTGTGGGGAGAGATTGTAGACACAGCTCCCCTGCATATCAAAAGGCTATGGTTAAGGGCCTGATTTCTACTGGAATAGATGTTGTAATACTTCCAATGGTCCCAACTCCAGTTTTTTATTTTTCTGTAAAACATCTAAAATTAAATGCTGGAGTTATGATCACTGCATCTCATAATCCCCCAGAATTTAATGGGTTTAAGGTATGGGCAGGACTGGACACCATCCACACCACGGAAATACAAAATCTCTACAAAATAATGAAAGATGGTAAATTTAAAAAAGGTGAAGGTTTTGCCAGTGAATTTGACCCAATACCAATATACCTCGATGAATTAACAAAGGGAATCAAAATAGAAAATAAAGTAAAGGTAGTTGTAGATGGCGGTAATGGCACATCTGGTAACATCTGCAAAGAACTCTTGATGCGTCTTGGTTGCGAAGTACACTGCCTATATTGCGACCCAGACCCAGATTTTCCTAATCACCATCCAGATCCAACGGTTCTTGAAAATATAAAAGATTTAAGACAAAAGGTGATTGATACAAAATCCCATCTTGGCGTGGGTTTTGATGGAGACGGTGATAGGATTGGGGTTGTTGACGAAAATGGTAATGTCCTTTATGGAGATCAAGTCCTGGCTATTTTTGCAAGGGAGGTCTTAAAGGAAAATCCAGGTGCAAAGATAATTGGAGAAGTAAAGTGCTCTCACCTACTTTACAGAGATATTCAAAATCATGGTGGAACTCCAATTATGTGGAAGACAGGGCATTCACTCATAAAGGCCAAGATGAGGGAAGAAGGGGCATTACTTGCAGGAGAAATGAGTGGACACATGTTTTTTGCTGATAGATACTATGGATATGACGATGCCATATATGCAGCTGCCAGGTTAATAGAAATCATCTCCAAAAATCCTGAAAAAAAACTGAGCAC
>JAMOQN010000160.1 GCA_027063985.1 Desulfohalobiaceae bacterium | reverse complement strand
GTAAAAGTTATTACCTCACAATTGTATGTGTTTTTTATCCATTTTAAAATAACAGATGTATCAAGTCCTCCAGAATATGCCAAAACTACTTTTTTAATTTTCTCCATACATCCTCCGAATATATTTTTTATCTCCAGTTATTAACCAACTTAAGAAAAAATCCACTCTAAGATTGCCTTTTGCATATGCAACCTATTTTCTGCCTGATCCCATACAATGGATCTTTCACTTTCAATAATATCTTCAGTAATTTCTTCGCCCCTGTGAGCAGGTAAACAATGCATTACTTTTACGTCTTTCTTGGCATAAGAAAGAAGAGTCTCATTTATCTGATATGGTAAAAAGGCCTTTAGTCTGTTTTCCTTATCATCTTCCATTCCCATGGATGCCCACACATCTGTGTTTATAAAATCTGCATCTTTTGCAGCTTCTATTGGATTATATGTAAATTTTATTTTTGCCCCATTTAAAATAGCTTCATCTAATATTTCTTTTCTTGGTTCATACCCTTTAGGAGTGGATACATATAACTCAAATGGAAGATACATAGCTGCATTTATCCAGGAATGCGCCATGTTGTTTCCATCGCCAATCCATGCAATCTTTAATTTTGAAAAATCATTTGTTCTCTCAAAAATTGTAAGCAAATCACTCATAACCTGACATGGATGATATAAATCACTTAAGGCATTTACAACAGGTACAGAAGAATATTTGGCCAATTCTTCTAGTTTTTCCTGTCCAAATGTCCTTACAATCATAAGGTGTGCATATCTTGAGATAACCCTTGCAGTATCTTTAATAGGCTCCCCTCTACCAAGTTGTGAATCTTGTGGAGTCATAAACAATGTGTATCCGCCAAGTTCCTTCACTGCTATTTCAAATGATATCCTGGTTCTAGTTGATGGTTTTTCAAAAATCATTACACCACAACATCCATTTAATATAGACATCTTGGCCCTTTGTTTCTTTATCCATAATGCCCTGTCTAATAGGTCATAAATCTTTTCCCTTGGAAGATCTTTAATGGTTAAAAAATGCTTCATGATATTCTCCTTAACTTATATACATCCTACGCCTTTGATATGAGCCAATATGGAATCTGTTGTATTATACATAACATCACCATGTTCAAAACCACAAAGGTGCAGTACGCCATGTATAATCATTCTATAAAAATATTCTTTTGGATCCTGCATATACAAATCAGCTTCTCTTTTAATTGCATCAATTGAGACACAAATACTCCCTAAAAAATCTTGTTCATCCCCTGGAAAACTCAAAACATTAGTTGGACCTTCTAATTTTAAAAAATCCTTATTTAATTTTTCAATCTCCGCATCTTTTGTCAATTTGACCTCTAAATAACCCTTGGCATCAATAAATTCACAAATCTTTTTAATACATTTTTTTAATTTTCTCATATCCAGTAAAAATGGGATGATTTTATTATAATCAGGAATTATTTTTATTCTGATATCTCTCATAGGCATCAATTATTTCACCAACCAGCTTATGTCTTATCACATCTTTTTTGGAAAAATAAATAAATCTTATTCCCTTAATATTTTTTAGCACCTTTTCAGCCTCTATAAGACCTGAGGTTTTATCTATTGGTAAATCTATTTGAGTAACATCACCTGTAATAATTGCCCTTGATCCATAACCCAGTCTTGTTAAAAACATCTTCATTTGTTCTGATGTGGTATTCTGGGCCTCGTCTAAAATAATAAATGACCTATTTAATGTCCTGCCCCTCATAAAGGCAAGGGGAGCAACCTCAATGACTCCACTATCCATCAGTTCCTGAACCTTTTTAAAATCCAACATATCGTGGAGTGCATCGTATAAGGGTCGCAGATACGGATTTACCTTTTCAAGTATATCCCCAGGCAAAAATCCAAGTTTTTCCCCTGCCTCAAGCGCTGGTCTGGTTAAGATAAGTCTCTTTACTTTTTTTTGCAACAAAAAGGATACTGCCATGGCCACTGCAAGATATGTCTTTCCTGTTCCCGCAGGCCCTATTGCAAAAACAACTTCACTATCTCTGATTGCATCTAAATACTCTTTTTGAACAATAGTTTTAGGAGAGATAGTTTTTTTGGGAGAAATAGCAAAAAATTTTTCTTTAAATAGTTTGCCTAAATCTGCACTGGGATAATTTTCAAGATAAGTTAGGGCATAGTCAAAGTCAGGGGGATGGACTGTAAAACCATGTCTTAAGAGCTCATACATCTGTATTAAAAAATTACACGCAATATCCACCTTTTCTCGACTCTCTGAAGACAAAAACAACTTATTTCCCCTGGACGATATTTCTACCCCAAGCCTCTTTGTCAAAAATTTGAGATAGTTTTCCTGGGGACCAAAAAGTTGTTGAGCCAGTATGGAATCTTTAAATTCAAGTTCTCTATTTATCACCCTATATAATTCCTCCTCAAATTTAATATTTTACGTAACTCATATTTTTTTCTATACTAAAAAAAATTTTATTAGGGAGGACCTTTCAATGGACTGGAAACTCTTTATAACCACCTTCTGGATAGTATTTTTAGCTGAGCTTGGCGACAAGACCCAGCTAACTGCCATGGTCATGACAGCCAAATCACACAAGATGTGGACAGTGTTTTTATCTGCTTCTTTGGCACTAGTTTTAGTTACTTTTTTAGGCGTATTAATTTCAGATGCCTTTGCATCATTTGTACCTGAACACATTATAAAAAAGATCTCTGGTATTTCATTTTTGATAATAGGACTTTTGATACTTTTAAATAAAATCTAAAAATCATCCTCCAACTACATACATCCCTTGTATTCCATTACCTTGTTTGGATATTAATTTACTCCCTATGGGCTTTCTGGCCATAGCATTTTTCATTATTCTATACAAAAACCTATCTCCCAATTTAGGATTTCTTAAAATGGGTTTTAAGTCATAGTCCTTCTCAGCAAAAAGGCATGTCCTTAATTTGCCATTAGCTGTAATCCTAAACCTATTACAGGTGTGACAAAAATGATTAGAAAGGGGAGAAATTATGCCTATTTTACCTAACCCTCCCTGGATTTTATACATCCTTGCTGGCCCTTTTGCATTTTCTTTAGGTTCATATTTAATTAAAGAATATTCTTTTTTTATAACAGACAAAATATCATTTGCAGAATAAAAATATGTACCCATCTGATCTTTGGACATTGATAAATCCATAAATTCAATAAATCTCACGTGAACGGGATTTTCATATGCAAATTTTGCAAACTTCAACACCTCATCCTGGTTTATATTTTTCAAAGCTACTATATTTATCTTTGTCAGAATTTCAGCATCTATTAAATCATAAATAGCATTAATAACCCTGTGATGGAGATCCATTCCTGTTATTTTAAAAAATTTTTTTCTATCAAATGTATCCAGAGATACATTTATTGCCTTTATACCTATTTTTTTCAAACTCAAAATTGTATCTTTTGTAAGGAGTGTTCCATTGGTAGTTATCCTGAGATCTAATCCTGGAAAAGAACCTAGCAACAATTCTATAAGATTTAAAAAATTGCGCCTAACAAAAGGCTCACCCCCTGTTAGCCTAACCTTTTCTATCCCAAGCATTAAACCAATTCTAACTAGCCTTACAATTTCTTCAAATGTCAAGATTTCTTTATGTGAAAAAAATTTAAAATTTCTAACAGGAGAACAGTAGATACATCTTAGGTTGCATCTATCAGTTACACTTATCCTGAGATAACTGACCCTTCTCACATTTTTTTTATTAATACTACTATGTTGCATTTAAAAAATCCTCAACTCCTCTTCAATAGAGGAGTCTAATTTTATTCTATAGGAATATAAGACCTTCGTTACATCAACTTCACCTAATCCCATCCCTTTTTTCTTTTTTACATATCTCACTTCTGTGCCAATTACTTCTGCATAGTCACTTTCTTTTTGATAACTTGCAAGTCCAGCTATAATTGCGGCCTGTTTTAAGGTGGCTTCAGGGACTTCCTTTTTGGGATTATCTCTGACAACAATCACATGGGCTCCAGGTCCACTTAATGCGTGAAACCACAAATCATGCGCCCTTGCCCCTGTACTTAAGAGTTTGTGATTGGCCTCTTTGTTTTTCCCCCTTACAATCAAAAAACCATCGCTACTTTTATATACCTTCACTTTTAATTTGGCAAATCTAGCTGGCAGGCTAATATTTTTTATATATTTTTCTGACCTTGGTTCCAGGACATGGAATGATTTATTTATATTTCCAGTAGATAAGTCTATTTGCTCTTCCCTTCTTAGTAGGGACATAAGTCCTTTTTTCCCTTTTTTGGCCCTCTGAAACATATATTCCATATTTTCTTTGACACTTAGTGCTGGATCAAGGTCAATCTGTAGCTTTGTTCCATCAGACATTGTAAAGGTTATATTGGGAAGATGTGCATTGGGATCTATCTTGTGCAAATTTTCTTTTATAATCTGAGCCTTATTTTCCAAAGAGATCCATTTCTCTAACTTTTCCCTCTCTTTTTTTAGCCTTTTTTCTAACCTCTTCTTCTTTTTATTTGAAGAGCCACTATTTTTTTGTTTGTCTATAACATGCCATCCATAATATTCTGCTGCATCAAGGGGAGAGTCAAACACTAATTCTTTTTCATATTCAGTCTCTTCAATGGGCCAAAGGGACAGCACCAACCCTTTATCTTTGACACCCTCGTACACATAAAATTTATCTATTTCACCAGATATGAGCCTGGAATACCAAAACTTCTGTTTAGAGACATCTTTTAACTTAAGCAGGGAATATCTTAGGGGTGAGGTTATATGTGGATAAATCTTATAAATATCCCTATTTGTCAAAATTTCCTCTAAAGGAGGCCATGTAATATCTCTTTGTTCAATTGGATTTTTGGACAGTAAGTTAAGTCCAGACCTTAAATCCAATAAGATCCACCTAATGTCAGATGAACTATGTTCTGTTTTAAGAGATAATTGACGATTGGACCAGTCATAAGATACATCGCTTATCCAGAAATTTGAGACCCTTTTTCGCCACCAGGAGACTTCAGGAGAAGGTTTTATAGGATTTTCAGGCTTGTTCTTGGAAAAGAACAAAAAATTATCTTTTGCATCATAAAAAAATATTAAGTGTACTTTAGAGGAGAGTTTAAATGTCCACAGTTTGTTTACAGGATTGTATATCTTTTCTATCCTGGCAGATTTTAAAAACTTAAGCCCATCTTTTACTAAAAATCTAAAAAAATTAGCATCCATTCTAAATTATAAAAAAACCTTTTCTTACCTTCCTTTGCGCAATCTTTCTTCTTCTTCCTGTTTACTCTTACACTCAATACAAAGGGTAGTCACAGGTCTTGCTTTTAGACGGGGAATACTGATTTCACCACCGCATGCTTCACAAATTCCATAGGTACCATTGTCAATTCTTTCTATTGCCTCAAGGATCTTTTTCCTGAGTTTTCTCTCTCTATCCCTAAGACGCAGGGCAAAAAACTGCTCTGATTCAACAGATGCCCTGTCAGCAGGATCAGGATAGCTTGAAGAGGAATCCACCATCTCTTCTATTGTTTGTTTTCCCTTTTGCTCTATCTCTTCCAACATTTTTTCCAACTGATTCCTAAAATATTTTAAATCTTCTGAGGTCAACACTTTTCTCTCTCCTCACTTCTAATTTTTTCTTATCAATTTTAATGCTGAACTCATTATATAATAAATAAGATAAAATCAACAAAAAAAATAAAAGGCATATCTTAAGACTTGGCAATTGAAAAAACTTGTGCTACTTTTCACAAAGTCTTGTCTATGGAAACAAACATAAATTCACAAAAAAATTATGAGGAGGTAGATATGGCAGTCTATGTAGTAGGTCACAAAAGCCCAGATACAGATTCTGTTTGCGCAGCAATTGCCCTGGCAGATCTCAAAAGCAAGTTGGGATTAGAATGTATACCAGTAGCCCAGGGAGAACTCAACAACGAGAGCAAGTTCGTACTGGAAAAGTTCGGAGTAAAAGCACCAGAAATAATGACAGATGGAACAGGAAAACAGGTTATTTTAGTGGACCACTCTGACATCTCTCAATCCCTTGATAACCTGGACAAGGCAGAGATCCTGGGCATAGTTGATCACCACAAGGTGGGAGATGTAACCACTCCAAATCCCGTGGAAGTTTGGACATGGCCAGTTGGCTGCACATGCACTGTACTAAAAAATATGTATGATTTCTTTGGCGTTGAGATTCCAAAAGATATTGCAGGAATAATGGCATGTGCAATTTTAAGTGATACTGTTATCTTTAAATCAGCAACATGCACAGACAAGGATAAAGAAGCAGCAGAAGCACTTGCAAAGATCGCTGGCATAGATGATTTACAGGCCCTTGGTCTTGAGATGTTCAAGGTTAAGTCCGCTGTAGAGGGCACACCAATTAGAGACCTGGTAAAGAGAGACTACAAAGATTTTGATATGAGCGGCAACAAAGTGGGAATTGGACAGCTTGAGGTTGTTGATCTATCAATCTTAGACCCAGTAAAAGAACAGCTCGCTGAAGACATAAAGAAGCTAAAACAAGAAGGTGGATATCACAGTGTATTTTTGCTCCTCACTGATATTATGAAGGAAGGCTCCCTTATGCTCATTGCATCTGATGATCCTTCTATTGTTGAAAAGGCCTTTGGAAAGGCCCCTGAAGGGGATAGGATATGGCTCGACGGTGTTATGTCCAGAAAGAAACAGGTAGTTCCAAACTTTGAAAAGGCATTTGCAAGTTAAAAAAAAGGGCCCATATGGGCCCCTTTTTTACCATTCTATTTGCTCCATTATATCAAAATATTTTCTTGAATCTGTGATGGGGTCTTTAATCTTTTCAATTAAAAAAACCTTTATCTTTGAGTAATCGTAAATAGCCTTTATATTCTGTTCTATTAATTCTTTATCTTCTTGTTCTTTCATTGATAATATTACAGCCTTGATGGGGATATTTCTATTTTTTAATGCCTCAATTGATAGAAGGGTATGATTAATAGTGCCTAAACATGGACGTCCAACTAATATTACTTTAGCTTTTATGAGTTTTATAAAATCAATCACAAAAAAATCCTTCCATATAGGCACCATTAAACCACCAGCGCCCTCTATAATTACATTATCATAACCTTTAGATCTTTTATTCACCCAGTTTTGCAAATAATCAATATCTATTTCTTTATTTTCATCTATGGCGGCAAAATATGGGGCCTTTGGATTTTTAAATAAATAGCAAATTTTATCAGCTAAAAATTTTCTATCAACATCTCCTAGAAGATTTTTATAGACAAAATATGCATCTGAGTCTTTGTGAAATAAATCATCACAACCAGTTTGTATTAATTTTAGATAAATTGCATTTTTATTCTTTTTAGAAAAATAATCCATAAGTAAAAAAGAAATTACTGTCTTGCCAACACCAGTGTCAGTACCTGTAATAAATATATAATTCATTTTAAAATCCCATATTTAAATAATACATCTTGGAGATTTTTTATAAATTTATCTATATCTTTCTCTGTATGAAAATAACAAAGACTTAGCCTCAATATGGATTTTCCCAAAGGCACAGTTGGATACCTTGAATAAAACACCATATAGCCTCTATTAAAGAGTTCTTTTGAAATATCTTGTGCAAGGGCTTCATCTCCTATTTTAATACTTAAGATATAACTTTCACCTACAAATGGAATACCCGCTGCTTTTAAGTGTTCTCGGGCAAATAGAGAGAGTTCCTGTAAGTACCATCGTCTGTCTTCCAGCTCTTTTACTACATCCAGAATATCCATTGCACATGCAGCATGGGCAGGGGGAAGTGCAGTTGAATATATAAGTGGAGCAGCAAAATTAAACATATATTCTTTAAATATAGATGGCAAAAGTATAAACGCACCAAAAAATCCAAAGGCCTTGGTAAATGTCCCAACCACAATGTCTGACCTTCCTGTGGTAATCCCCCTACCATCCTTTCCCATTGCCCCTAGAGAATGGGCCTCGTCAACTACACTTAAAAAACCAACCTCTTCTTTTAATTTAAAAAAATTATCCCAATCCAGCAGGTCCCCATCCATTGAAAAAAGCGACTCAGTAATCACCCAGCAAAATCTTCCATTAATTTTTTCCAATCTTTTCCTTAAGTGGCTTATCTTATTGTGGTTGTATGTCTTAAAATACACACCACCCAATTTTAGTCCCATTATACTGCTGGCATGAATGTGCTTATCTGCTAAGACATTTTGATCCTTTAAGAAAATAGTTGACATTAGTGCAAGATTTGCCTGAAAGCCTGATTGAAAAAAGAGGCAATCTTCATATCCAAAAAAATCAGCAAAATTTTTTTCTGCCTGGAGTACCACTGAATAATTACCACACACAACCCTGGAAGATGAAGATGAAGTGGGATATTTTTGAAAATTTTTTGAAAAGATCTGTTTTATCTTTTTATCTGAACAAAGCCCTAAATAGTCATTTGAAGCAAAGTTTATCAGGCGTTTATTGCCAGAATCAACATACTTCCCCTGCCTGTTAAAAATTACCTCTGGTTCCCTAAAAAGATGAGAATCTCTCTGAACCCTTAATAATCTTCTGTATTCATCAAACATTCAAAAAGCCCCTTAAAATGTGGAACAATTAATTGATATTTAAAATCTTCTGAAAAATTGGTGCAGGTAAGCAAAAACTCTCCCATGACATATTTATTAGAATCATTTATATCACATAAAAAACCCTGGTATTTAGCTGAAGACTTAGTAATTGAGATTAGCCTGGATCTAACTAGAAATTTCCCTAAAAGGTGTTTATTAGCTAACTCAAGTTTCCCCAACTTTGCAAGAAAAACATGCTTTTTAAAACCGTGCAAATACCGAAGATGAAGGCCGCAGGATTGAGCTATTGCTTCAATTCCTGGCCAATAACCTTTGCTCACAATTTTGCACTTTAGAAAAATTTTTTCTCTATTAATAAAAATGATCTTTAAGAGTTTCATCTCATGATCTTTAAAGTTATGGCAGCATTTTGTCCGCCAAATCCAAAGGATTCAAATATGGCAATATTTAATTTTTCACTTAAATTTTCAAAAACAAAATTAAGACCTTTATCCCGTGGATCCTTTAAGTTTCTGATCTTTGGGACAATTGTATTTCTTAGACAAAATATACCTAGCGCTATTTCCGCAGCCCCACATGATGCTGCAAGATGCCCGATCCATGACTTTAAGGAACATACAAAGGGATTATTGGGAAATAGTTGTTTTATTAAATTTATCTCCATAAGGTCATTTAATGGTGTTCCAGTGCCATGGGCAAATATAGCCTCAATATCTGAATTGTGCAAATGAGCTAACTCTAATGCCCTTTTAACACATTTTTTTGCCCAAATAGCCTTTTTATCTGGAGCTGTAGGATTTAATCCATCCAAACTAGAAGAATAACCAACCACCTCTCCCAAAATTTTGGCACCCCTTTTTTTTGCATGGCCCATCTCTTCCAGAACCAAAAAAGCCCCACCTTCTCCTGGGACAAACCCCTGATTTTTCTTATCAAAAGGGGCATATGTTTTATCTGGCTCAATATTTTTGTCTAATCTTTGAAGCACCCTTGCATTTTTATACAATTTAAGGCCTATTTTGCCCAATCTACTATCTGAGCCCCCACATAGAGCCACTTTAATTAGACCTTGATTTATCCTGTAAAAGCCTTCTCCTATTGCCTGTAGGGAACTTGCACATGCATTTTGTATTGTGAGATTTTCACCGTGTATCCCAAATAGATGGGATATGCAAAAACAAAGGGTATTGGGAAGGACAGATACAAGGCCAAGGGCCTTATCTCCAATATTTTCGTTAATTGCCTCCATATTAGGCCCTACACCCACAAAAAGCCCACTGTTTTTTAGATCTTCATCTGACAAGCCAGCTGATATAATTGCCAGTTTTGCAGCACAAATTCCATATTGCCAACTTTTTGGCAAATACCTAAAATATTTATACGATTCAATATACTCTTTAAAATAAAAATCTTGAACAGGACAAACTACCAATTCTGGGTCAATTTCAGAACATAAAAAATTAACTTTATCAGTCAAAATTGATCTTACAACTTCCTGTTCACTATTTCCCAGAGAACTAATTAGACCAATACCAGTGATTACAACACGCATAAAAAGATTTAATTAACCTTTATTTTTCATAAATTCTATATATGAGACCACATCTTTAAACTTTAACACTGGACCATTATCTAAATCCTGTAATATCTCTTCAGCCCTATCTATAGCTAGGTGAGGATATATCTTTAAAAGGGATTTACCTTGCAAATTAGAATTATTTTTTA
>JAMOQN010000159.1 GCA_027063985.1 Desulfohalobiaceae bacterium | reverse complement strand
CTGTTTAAGATAGCTATGCGAGTAAATTCATTGGAAGAATTCGAAGAAAAGCTAAAAATTGCACTGAGGTGAAATAGTGAACAGTGAACAGAGAAAAAGAACTATTAAAAACAAATAATTTTTGGTAACTGATTACAGTACATTATAAAATGAAGCAAAAAGCTAATTAGAAGAATTAGAGCTGGACAAGAATGTAAGATATTGGATGGTGTCAAAGGTAAAATCAAATTATTTCTCACCGAGAATTGCTGAAATTATATATTTTTTAAGCATCGACTAATCAATCCTTTTCAATTAGCGAATTTTGCTGGTTAAAACAAGTAGCAAATATAAGCCCTTTACCTTTAAACATATTCACAGTGCTAAACACATAGGAAGAGACCTTTTTTCTCATCTCTTCAGGTAAGGAGTTGAAATAAGATATCATCTCATCATCTTCCATTGCGGCCATTTTTTTCCAGATCTTGGAAGGATCATCTTGCTCTGAGGTCTCTTGTTTGTTCTTTTCAAATTCTAAAAAGAATTTTTCACCTCTTAAAAAGGCATTATCAATGCTTTTTTTTATTTTTTCTCTTAGGGTGTTTAAAGTTTTAATGTCAGAAATATTATCAACAATACAAATTTTTTGATCATTCTTGCAAAAATATAATTTTAAAAATAAGTTTGAGTCTTTTTGAGTAGCTTTTATTTCAAAAAACTCATCCATTTTTTATCTCCTCCTTTTATTTAAGGGCCTGCCCTGTTTCCATATACCAGAGATATAGGTCCAGCACTCCCAGTTGCAAGCAGACACGAGAACCTATTTCCTCAAGCACAGATTCAATCTGTAAATACCTTTTTTTAGTGAGAGAGTTGGGTCTTTTTATAAGACCCTCTCTCTCTAACAGGTCTATTATGTGAAAATCCACAATAGCATAATCTAAAAATCCAATATTTCTTAAAAAATGGCTGGCCTCTTTATATCCAATACCTTTTATATTTTTTACAAGCCACTCTCTTTTTTCTTCTTTATCTTGTATTGAAAAAATAATCTCTTTTATAGAATCCTTATACTTTCTTGCAGATACAATGTATTCTGCCCTCTTTTTTGGGAATCTATGCCCATGAGTTTTGAGGGATTTTGAAAGGTCTTTTTCTTCTGCATACAAAAATTCATCCTCAAGTCTTTCCTGGATCAAAATACTCTTTTGAGCATTAAAGTTTGCTGTAAGGATACAAAAACAAAGCTCCTTAAAGATATCTTTACTATTGCCTTTGCCTAGGTTTATGAACTCATGGATTCTCTGATTTACAACAGAGCTAATTTTGCTTTGTTTTAATTTTTTTATTTTAACAATTAAAGAGGTATAGCTCATTTTAATTATTTCCCAAGGGAGCCATCCCTTGGGTATTATATGTTAATTTCTGGTAACTGGATATCCTGCATTCACCCAGGCAGTAATAGCTCCAGAAAGGTTTTTTACATCCTTAAATCCCATTCTCTTCATATGGCTTGCAGCTATATTTCCCCTGTAACCTGATCTACAATAGGTGACTATTTCCTCGTGTTTAGGCAAATCTATCTTTCCATCAAGGATATCAGTTAAAGGGATATGGATTGCTCCTTCTAGATGGAACTGATCCCATTCTGGAGATGTCCTTACATCCACAAGATATTTTATCTGTTTTGTTTCAAGCTTACTTTTTAATTCATGGACTGAGATCTGAGGTAGGTGGTCTATATTAAATCCCATGATTTGCCATGCACTCATTCCTCCATATAGATAGCCCAAGATGTTATCATATCCTATTCTATGCAAATGGATACACATCTCATGGTAGAGGGCTTCTGAATCTACCACCAGCAATATATCAGCACTGGGCTCAACAGCCATACCAACCCAATTAGCAAGTCCTTTTTCAAAGCCTATGTTTATGCTTGTTGGTATATGCCCTCCACCAAAAGCAAGACTGT
>JAMOQN010000158.1 GCA_027063985.1 Desulfohalobiaceae bacterium | reverse complement strand
TTATAGAAGTATCAAAAGCCAAGTTTTAAGCTAATTTAATTTACGCTTGACTATTCTAAGACAACTTGTAAATTTCAGATGGTGCTGGAATTTCAAAGATGATTTTAACAAAAAAAGATATTGGCTGATATAGTTAACTTTGTGATAAATAAAAATACAAAAAATATGGATACAAAAATGTTGATAAAAGAGATAATTGATTTGGATAAAGAAAAAAAGGATGTTGTTGTCCAGGGATGGGTTAGGACAAGGAGGGATTCCAAGGGTTTTTCCTTTATTGAATTAAATGATGGATCGTGCCTTAAAAATCTGCAGGTTGTTATTGACCACTCAATAATATCTGCTGCCCATCTAAAAAAAATAACTACAGGAAGTTCAATAAAAGTAAAAGGGGATATTGTTGAGTCGCCAGGTAAGGGACAAAAATGGGAACTTATGGGAAGAGAGGTCTTTATCTTAGGTGAAGCTGATCCCAATAAGTATCCTTTGCAGAAAAAAAGACATTCAGATGAATTTTTGCGTCAGATTGCCCACTTGAGGGTTAGGACTAATAAATATGGAGCAATTAATAGGATTAGATCAACAGTTTCGTACATCATCCATAATTTTTTACAAGAACGAGATTTCTTTTACATCCACACACCTATTATTACATCTTCAGACTGTGAAGGGGCAGGGGATCTGTTTCAGGTAATAAAAAAGGGCGAGAAAAAAGACAGTTTTTTTAAAAAAGATGCCTATTTGACTGTTTCTGGACAACTTACAGCAGAGGCCATATGCCTTGGACTTGGTCGGGTCTATACCTTTGGGCCTACTTTTAGGGCAGAAGACTCAAATACCCCAAGACATGCAGCTGAATTTTGGATGGTTGAACCTGAAATGGCATTTTTTGATTTAAATGATGACATGGATTTAGCAGAAGAATTGATAAAATATGTGGTTAAGACCACTCTTAAGCAACGAGCTGAGGATATTGAACTCTTTTCTAAATTTTTAGACAAAGGACTTTTTTCTAGGCTTGAGAAATTAATAAATGAACCCTTTGTGAGAATAGAATACACAGAGGCCATAAATATTTTAGAGAAGGCTGAAAAGAAAATGGGATTTCAATTTAAGCCCAAATGGGGAGAAGACCTACAAACAGAACATGAGAGATATCTTACTGAAAAATATTTTAATGGCCCTGTTGTTGTGTACAATTATCCAAAGGAGATAAAGCCATTTTATATGAGATTAAATGATGACGGAAAAACAGTTGCTGCAATGGATATCTTACTTCCCAAGATTGGAGAAGTTGTTGGGGGAAGTCAAAGGGAAGAGAGGTTTGATGTACTTGTTAAAAACATGGAAAGACTTGAGATGAAAATACAAGACTATGAGTGGTATTTAGATTTAAGGCGTTATGGAACAGTTAAACACTCGGGATTTGGACTTGGATTTGACAGGCTCATTATGTTTTTAACTGGAGTGTCAAACATTCGTGATGTAATTCCATTTCCCAGAACACCAGGTACATTAAATTTTTAACTTAAATTATTGGAGAAAACATATGGTAAAAGATAAATTCCAACTGATTTGGAAACGGGAAATAAAAGAATTAAATTCAATTGCAAGTTTTTATAGATATAAGAAAAATGGAGCTGAAATATTATCCATCCAAAATGATGATGAAAATAAAGTATTTGGAATTACTTTTAGAACTCCACCAAAAGATTCTACAGGTGTTGCGCATATTTTAGAACATTCTGTTCTTTGTGGCTCCAGAAAATATCCAGTTAAAGAACCCTTTGTTGAATTACTTAAAGGTTCTATGCAGACTTTTTTAAATGCCCTAACCTTTCCAGATAAGACTTGTTATCCTGTTGCTTCTCAAAATGAAAAGGATTTTTATAATTTGATAGACGTGTATTTAGATGCTGTATTTAATCCCCTTCTTACAAAAGAAATCTTTATGCAAGAAGGATGGCACATAGAAGTAGAAGGAAATGATCTAAATAATGCCAAAATAGTGGGAGTTGTTTACAATGAAATGAAAGGTGCATATTCATCTCCTGATTCCATGTTAATGGAATACTCCCAGCAAACACTTTTCCCCTTAACTTGCTATGGTTTTGATTCAGGAGGGCATCCAGATGAGATTATAAATCTAACTTATGAGGATTTTGTTAAATTTCACAGGACATATTATCATCCATCAAATTCCAGGATATTTTTTTGGGGAAACGACCCTGAACAAAAAAGGCTTGAAATAATAGATGAGTATTTAAGAGATTTTGATGAAATAAAGGTATCTTCAACTATTCCACTGCAAAATAGATTTACCCGACCCAAAGAATGCGAATTTTATTATCCAGCCGCAGAAAACTCAAAGCCGTTTATTACTTTTAACTGGCTACTAGATGAAACATCACTCTTATACATTAATTTTGGATTGCAGATACTTGAATATTTACTCATCAATATGGATTCCTCAGTGCTTAAGAAAAATTTAATTGAGTCTGGACTGGGTGAAGGACTTTGTGGAGTTGGGTTGGAGCAAGACCTAAGACAGATGTATTTTTCTACTGGACTTAAAAGTGTCATGGAGGAAAATTTTCAAAAGGTCTGGGAAATAATTAATAATTCCTTAGAAGATATATATAAAAATAATTTTGACAAAAAATTAGTAGATGCTGCCATAAATAGTTTTGAGTTTGACTTAAGGGAGCTAAATACTGGAAATTATCCAAGGGGACTTGTTGTAATGTTCAGGGCGCTCACTACCTGGCTTTATGATGAAGATCCCTTGCTTACCCTTTGTTTTGAAAAACCCTTAAATTTAATAAAGCAAAATATTGCTGAAGGTGAAAGGATATTTGAAGAACTTGTAGCAAAATATTTTTTAAACAACACACACAGAACAACTGTAAAATTAATTCCAAAAGAAGAACTGGCCAAAGAACTTGTAATACAAGAACAAAAAAGAGTTGAAAAAGTTTTATCTAATGTAAAGGACAAAAAAGTTATATATAAGGATTTAGAAAAATTTAAAGAATATCAGAAAAAACAAGATAAAGAGGAAGATATTAAGAAAATCCCGCACATAAAATTAAAAGATATAGATAGAGAAGAAAAAGAAGTGCCTACTACTATATCAAATAGAGAATATGGGGATGTATTATACCACGATATTGAGACTAATAATATTTTGTATTTTGATATAGGTTTTGATTTAAAATCAGTACCACAGAAATATTTGGGATATGTAAACTTAATTGGCCGTGCTCTAACTGAGATGGGAACTACAAAACACGATTATGTGTCTTTAGATAAGATTATTCAGGCTAAAACTGGTGGCATACACCATGAGACCTTTATATCAAAGGATGTCGCAGGAAAAAATGTCGCATATTTAATTATTAGATCTAAAACACTTAAAGATAATATCCCTGATCTTTTTGAGATATTAACAGAGATATTTCAACATCCGTCATTAAACAATAAGGATAGATTCTTGCAAATTCTAATGCAGGAAAAGGCAAAACTGGAAAGTATGCTTATTCCTGCAGGTCACATGGTTGTATCCACAAGGCTGGCAGCAAAGCTTGATTTAACTGGTTGGATAAATGAACAAATTGGCGGAGTTAGCTATTTACTCTTCTTAAGATATTTAATTCAGAGGACCCAAAATAATTTTGAGGATGTATTAAAGGACTTACACAACACATTTGATTGCTTGTATAAAGCATCTTCTATTATTTTTAATTTAACAGGTAATAGTGAAATTTTAACAAAGGCAGATTCACATGTTAGTGCGTTTGGGAGAGAACTCTATAGCACGAAAAGATATATACACAAAATGATTTATCAAAATATTGAAGGTAACGAGGCAATGGTGGTTCCTGCCCAAGTCAATTATGTTGGCAAAGGGGTTAATCTTAAAGAGACTGGCTATGAATTTAAAGGCTCTCATCTAGTTGTTACAAGATATTTGAGAAATACGTATATATGGAATAAAATTAGAGTAGAGGGCGGAGCTTATGGAGGATTTATAAGTCTAGATAGATTTTCAAAAATACTTAGTTTTATATCCTACAGGGATCCAAATTGTTTAAATACATTACAGGTGTATGATAACACAGCCAATTATTTAAATAAATTAGATATTGAAGATACAGAGATTGAAAAGGCAATAATTGGTACAATATCTGTCATTGACGCTTACAAATTGCCAGATGCAAAGGGACTTCAAGCAATGACAAGGTATATTGTTGGGGACGACCAGAAGATAAGACAAAAAATAAGAGATGAGGTCTTGTCCTGTACAAAGGAAGATTTTAAATCCTTTGCAGAGTATGTGGCCTGCCTAAAGGATAGGGGAGTAATTGTAATATTAGGTGATGAGAATAAAATCAAAGAGGCCGTGAATAATGGCATAACTATTCAAAATATTTGGAATATTATGGAATAAAATTTTTTAACAAACCCCTTGACACCTATACATTGCTTTTTATTTTCTATTATAGAAAAAGCAAGAAAAATTATAAAAAAGGAGGTGATGGGATATGTTAGGACTAAGGTTTCTACCAGCACTGAGAAAAGAGAGTGATGTAACAAAGAGTGAATCTATATTTGATCTTGTTGAGAGTTTATGGAGAGACCCCTTTAATTTCTCTCTGTTTAGAGAAGTAACATATCCCGCTATAAATATAAGTGAAAATGAAAAAGAAATTAAAGTAAAGGCAGAACTTCCAGGTCTTGAGCCAAAAGACGTAGAGCTCACAATTCAAAACAACACCTTGATCTTAAAGGGAGAAAAGAAATTAGAAGAAGAGGAGAAAAAAGACAATTTCCACAGGATTGAATGTAGTTATGGTTCCTTCTATAGGTCAATACCCTTGCCAACTGAAATTGATGAGTCCAAGGTATCTGCGAAATTTAAAAATGGTATATTAGAAATAAGATTACCTAAAAAAGAAGAGGCTAGGGGTAAAAAGATCCCAATTGAGTCCTAAAAATTGAATAATAAAAAGGGAGGCTTAAGCCTCCCTTTTTATTTTCCCTGTTTTTTTTCAAGCACTCTATTTTTTAGCCAAGTTAGCCACTCATCAAAGCCTTGTCCAGTTTTTGCAGAGACCATGAATATCTCAATATCTTTATTGAGAGTCTTTACAACCCTTTTTACCTTTTCAACGTCAAAGTCAAGATAAGGAAGAAGATCAATTTTATTTAAAAGTAACACCTTTGCTTCTGAGAAAAGTAATGGATATTTTTCTGGCTTATCATCCCCTTCAGGGATACTTAAGAGTGCGATTTTAAAATCCTCACCGACCTTAAACTCAGCAGGGCACACTAAGTTGCCCACATTTTCAACAAAGAGTATGTCTAATCCACCTAAATCCATCTTTTGTGTCGCTGCATAGATCATATTGCTATCCAAATGGCACGCACCTTCTGTATTTATCTGTACTGTCTGTACCCCAGTTTGAGCAATCCTTTCAGCATCTGCCGTGGTCTGGATATCGCCCTCAATAACTCCCATCTTAAATTGATCTTTTAGAGCAGAGAGGGTCCTTACCAGGAGGGTAGTTTTACCTGCTCCAGGTGAACTAATCAAATTGAGTACAAGGGTATTGTTTTTGTCAAATCTTTCTCTAAGCTCAGTTGCTCTTTCTTCATTTTTTTCTAAAATTTTTCTGATTACTGGAATTTTCATCTTGATACTCCTTTTATTCTGCTTCAATGTATTCAATTAAAAGCTCTTTTCCAGAGACTATTTCGTGTCCAATATCTGTACCACAATTGGGACATGGCGCCTGGATAATGGAACCCATATACTCCTGATCTTCTGGTAAAAATTCCTGGGAGCATTTTGGACATTTAAGTTTTATTGGGATAGTTTCTATCTCCAACATTGCACCAGGCCACGGAGTGTCTTGCAGCAGCATATCAAAGCAAACCTGAAGTGCTTCTGGTACTATTGCATTTAGTTTACCTGCTCTAATCTTCACCTTTAACAAGACCTTCATCTTGTTTTTTGTCATCTCCTGTTTAACAACATCCATAATTCCCTGTGCAATGGACATCTCGTGCATTTAATTTTTAACTCCTTATCATAATATTTGCAGCAAGTATTATAAAATAAATATTCCATCTTGGTAAATAACCCTTTTACCTCCGCCTTTTAAGTGGGCAGTTACCTTTTTTTGTTCAGTATTTACAAGATCCCAGTGGAGGGCAGAGTCATTAAATCCGAGCTGTTCTTTCAACTCTTTTGTCAATTTATCTCCCCCTAAAAGATATGTATCAGCATATGATGCTCCCAGGGCTATATGACAATTTCCATGTTCACCTCCAAAATTTTCATCGTATAAGGTGTGTGCCATGAATTTGTCAATCCTTGAAAACCTCTTATCAGTTAAGGAAAATTCACCAATCTTACATGCATTCTCATCTACCTGGATCTGTTTTTCTACAAAAATTTCTCCTTCTTCAGCTGATAGCTTTACCACCCTTCCTTCCTTAAATTCCAGCTTGAGTCCTTTTATGATGTTTCCAGACCTAAAGGAAGGTTGGTCCATATAAAAAATCCCTTTTGTGCCCCGCCAGTCAGGTGATGTAAAGATCTCAAAGCTTGGGATATTGTGGCCAGATACCCCTATCCACTGTCTATCTTGTCCAACAGTTACATATAAATCACAATTTTCAGACTCTAAATGTAAGGTTTCCATTTGAAGGGAATTTAAAAATTCCTTTATTTGTTTTGCATTTTCAAAAATTTCTTGCCACTTTTTCTCTGGCTCCTCATAATCTAAATAACAAGCCTTGATGATCTGGTCAGTATATTCTTTTATACTAAGCCCTGCATTTTTAGCCAGTTCTTCTGTTGGCATAAGACATAGGGTCCAGGAAAATAACCCCTTATTTTCCCTTTCATCTAAAATATCTCTTAAGATTTTTCTGGAAATTAAAGACCTGCCAATTTTTGCTGGATCAACATCTTTTAAATGGGTGAGTGACTCAGGTGCCAAGATTGAGATAAGACCGTTTAAATTACTAAAAAGTTCCTTCTCCCCTGGAGGTATAAAGGATATTTGATCCTCATCACCAATTAAATAAAATGAATACTCCATTGCAGGGGATAAGGTTATCCTTTGAACAGGATACATCTTTCTTTTCAAAATCTCAGTAAATACTACAGTGGCAAGATCCCTTCCTGGAAGGTCGTATCTCACCAGGATTATGTCTTCTTTTGAGAATTTATCTAATCTTGCAGTCTCAAGTCCCCAAAAAAGGACCCTGGCGTATCTTTTAAGTAGATTTTTATCTAACATTTAAAAACACCCCTTTTAAAATTTTTTGTGAACCATTTACGGAATTGATGTTATAGAGAGGTCAGAGGATTTGCAAGGGAAAATAATGAAGAAAAAAACCAGATCTTGAGGGTTAATATTACTTATGGATGAATATAACAAAGATTATGTAACATACCAGATGACCTGAAGTTGTTAAACTAACCAGTTTAGGTTATTATCCCCTTCCATTTTAAATCAAAAGAAAATTCCCACCTAAAAAAGGGTTTACAAGATTTTTAAAATATTAAAGAATAACTTTTCACAAACTCTTCATTTTTTACTTATAACTGATTAGATAGTAGGAAAAGACATAAAACAAGGAGATGATGTTGGATGAATGAAAAGGAAAACCTATCCAAAAGTGAAATAGAATTGGCTGAAAATACACCCAGGTTGCCTGATTTAGAAGACCTTAAAGATTCCAGCGAAGATGAGATGGCTGAGATGGGCCTCCTTGACCACTTAGAGGAACTTAGACGGAGACTGGTTAAGGCTGTTATTGCTATTTTTTTGGGAATGCTTGCATGCGTGCCTGTATCAAAACAAATATTTAATTATATAATGCTTCCTCTTTTTAGATCGCTTCCAAAAAATTCTACAATGATTTACACATCTCCCCATGAAGCCTTTTTTGTATATTTAAAAATGGCATTTATATCTGGTATTTTTCTGACCCTTCCCTATAGTTTTTATCAAATATGGCTCTTTGTAAAACCAGGTCTATATCCAGAAGAAAGGAAATTTATTTTACCTATTTCTCTATGTTCTGCATTTTTGTTTATAATAGGTGCGCTTTTTGGATATTTTGTTATTTTCCCATATGCTTATAAATTTTTTATGAGCTTTGCAGATATTTATATAAGCCCTATGATTAGTATGAAAGAGGGGTTGTCTTTTGCAATTAGAATTTTAATTGCCTTTGGTCTTGTCTTTGAACTTCCCCTTGTGATATTCTTTTTAGCAAGATTAGGATTAGTTACATCAAAATTCCTTAGAAAATACAGAAAATATGCAATCTTAATAGCATTTATTATTGCTGCCATACTTACACCACCTGATGCAGTTACCCAGGTGCTTATGGCTGGTCCATTGGTGCTACTCTATGAAGTTGGTATCTGGATTGCCCATATTTTTGGTAGAAAAGAGAAAACAAAAGAAGATACTGATGAAAATAAAGACACTGAACCCAAAAAAGCAGGAGAAGTAAATGAAGAAAATAGAGTACAAGAGACAGACAAAGGAGACTAATATCCAGATAGAATTTCTTTTAAATGGTCATGGGAAATCTCAAATAGATACATCACTTGGCTATCTTGACCATTTTCTTACTTTATTTTGTTTTTGGGGAAATTTTGATTTACAGGTTATAGCCAGTGGTGATATCCAAGTAGATGCACATCATCTAGTTGAAGATATAGGGCTTTGTCTCGGAGATGTGTTTAAGAAATCCTTAGCTGGTAAAAAAGGTATAAACAGGATGTCATGGGTGAGGGTGCCCATGGATGAGGCCCTGGTTGAAGTTGTGGTGGATTTGTCAGGAAGGCCATATTTTGTATTAAATAATGATGAGATATTGCCCCAGGTAATTTTTGGTCAGGAAAGGGATATCTGGAGGGAATTTTTTAAGTCATTTGCAAATAAGGCCCAGATAAATCTTCATATAAATTTTATTTATGGTAAAAACGGCCACCACTTAATAGAGGCAGCTTTCAAAGGTTTTGGTATTGCCTTGAGAAAAGCAACACAAATTGTATTTGAGGAAAAAACAATGAGCACAAAGGGGCTTTTAGAGTGAAAAAAAATTTAATAATAATATTATTAGTGATTTTTTTTGCAGGGTGTGCAGGGGTAAGTAAAAAGGAAACTAAAAATATTATCAAAGGGAAAATAGCCATAGCACCATTTGAGCACCCAACTTTGTCCCATGATGTGTTATCTGGCTATATAGTCAAAGATTCTGGTAAGATAGACAGAGACGTATTGAAAAAATTAACAAATATCCTTTTGTCCAGGGTATCTGCTAGACAAGGAATTGAGATAATTGGACCTAATTTTGTTAATCAATGTAAGGAATTAGTTGTTTTAAAAGAAAATAAAACATATTTAAATCCAGTTGAAAAATGGATTGAAATAGGGAAATGTATTCCCTCAGATTATTTAATTGTTCCCCAACTATTTATATTCAAGCCCAGGGTAGGGGGCGAGTGGGGAGCATATGAGTCAGCCAGGGTGATGTTTTCCCTAAATCTTATAGATATAAAACATGGTAGACTGATACGTTCTTATTTATATAATGAGAAACAAAAACCCCTTTCTGAAGATATCCTGGAAATAAATAAATTTATAAAAAGGGGTGGCAAGTGGGTTAGTGCCTATGAACTTGCAGAGGAGGGTATAATTCAAGGCATTAAGGAGCTTGGACTATGATATTATTTCCTGCTATTGATATAAAAAATGGAGAATGTGTAAGACTTAGACAGGGAAAATACAATGATGTAACTGTATTTTCCAAAGATCCTGTTGAAATGGCCAAACATTGGGCAGATAAGGGAGCCAAATATTTGCATATTGTGGATTTAGATGGAGCCTTTGAAGGGGTTCCAAAAAATTATAATCTAATTGAAAAAATATGTAATTCTGTAGATATCCCTGTACAACTTGGTGGGGGCATTCGCAACTTTGAAGTAGCCAGAAGGTATTTTGATGCTGGTGTCACTAGACTAATAATTGGAACTATGTTTTTCGAAGAGCCATCAATTTTTAAGTCCCTTTGTGATAAATATAAAGGCAAAATAGGCGTGTCTCTTGATGCTGAAAAGGGCAAGCTAAAATCAAGGGGATGGGTTGAGGACACAGGACTTACAATTGACAGCGTTGTTTTAGATGCAGAAAATATGGGTGCTGGTTTTATTGTTTATACAGATATTTCAAAGGATGGTATGCAAACAGGGATTAATCCTGAACCTGTAAAAAGGTTTTTATCTCTTACCAAACTTCCTGTTATCTACGCTGGTGGAGTAAGAGACATAAACGATGTAAAGAGACTTTATCCCCTTAAAG
>JAMOQN010000157.1 GCA_027063985.1 Desulfohalobiaceae bacterium | reverse complement strand
TATACATTGTGGGGACCCCAACAACAAATGTCACATTATATTTACTAATCACATCAAGGGTAGTCCTGGGGTAGAAAAATTTCATAGCAACTATTGATGCTCCTACGTAAAGCGCAGGACAAGGACCTCCTAAATGAATTCCCCCGCGATGAAACCATGGAGAAATATTTAACATGACATCATCCAAATTTAAGTGAAGAGCCATCATTAAATCATAGATAGTCATAATTTCGTTGATATTGTTAAGAGGTACACCTTTAGGCATTCCAGTGGTGCCTGATGTGTAGAGACGGGTTGATTCTTTATAAGCATTTACTCCAAAAAAATCTGGATCTTGTGGATCATTTTCAGAAGCATTGCAGACAAATTCGTTGTAGCTGATTGCAAAACCATCCTCTTTATTTTTATCTGCTCCAACCACGATCATTTTTTCAGGTTTATGGGATGAAAGGGTTAATGCTTTTTTAACATTATCTTTGATTGAGGCATCAAATATGTAAACCTTGCTGCGAGAATCCTCGAGAACGTGTGCTATTTCTTGAGGTGAAAACCGAAAGTTAATAGGGTTGTTAATAGCACCAATCTTCTGACATCCAAGGTAAATAAAGGCAAATTCAGGGCAGTTAAAGAGTTGATATGTTACTACATCCTGGGGAGATATTCCAGAAGATAAAAGGGCATTGGCAAACCTATTTGCTTCTGCGTTTAATTGCACATAATTCCACTTCTTTCCTGAAGCTGCTTCAATAAGTGCCACCCGCTCTCCATGGCGTTGGACATTCCGTAAAAAACCTCTAATATAAACAAAATTTCTCTCAAAAAGCTTGCGAAAAAACTCTTCATTGTAAGTAGCCATTTTTTACTCCCTACATACGTTTTAAAATAATTGAAGCATTAATTCCTCCAAAGCCAAAAGAATTGGAAAGAACTATGTTAACCTTTGAATTTCTGGCCCTGTTTGGCACATAGTCAAGGTCACATTCTGGATCAGGGTGTTCAAGATTTATTGTGGGAGGGATAATCCCTTCTAGAATAGATTTTATTGAAAAGATCGCCTCTACCACCCCAGCAGCTCCCCACATATGACCAATCATAGACTTGTTTGAAGAAATTGGGATATTGTATGCGTGTGTTCCAAATACCTGTTTAATTGCCTTGGTTTCAATCATATCATTAAGGGGGGTGGAGGTTCCGTGCGCATTGATATAATCCACCTCATCTGGACTAATACCTGCATCTTTTATAGCCAGCTCCATACACCGAACTATACTCTCTCCTGAAGGCTCAGGAGCTGTTGGGTGATAGGCATCACAGGTGGCTCCAATGCCGGCTATTTGTGCAAGAGGCACTGCCCCCCGTTTTTCTGCGTGTTCTAATGATTCAATAATCATACATCCAGCACCTTCTGACGGGACAAATCCATTCCTCTTAGCATCAAAAGGTCTAGAAGCCTTTTCAGGGCATTCATTCCACTTTCCTGTAGCAACTGCCCCAAGATTACCCAGACTTGCAATGAGAGTGGGAGTAATACCTGCATCTGCACCTATAACAATAGCAGCGTCAATTATATCCTGCCGTATCAATAAAGTAGCTGTAGCGATAGCCTTTGTTCCTGCTGCACACGCTTCTTGTAAAAAATATTGAGGACCCCTTGCATTTATTCGTCTTGCTACTTCAGAAGCAGCGGTATTGGCGGCTATAGCTACTACACACAATGGAGAGACTTTGCGTGGACCCCCTGAATTCAATCCCTTACAGTTGCGCTCAAATGTTGAGGGACTCCCAATAGCACTTGCCCCTATAACTGAGAGACGATAGGGATCTTTTCCATACGAAAACTTCCATTTTTCAATAGTAAGTATGGCTGAAGATATGAAAAGATGGAACATGCGATCAAAACGGCTTACACTCTTTTTATCCAAAAATTGTTCTGGTGAAAAATCTTTGCACTCTCCAGCGATCTGACAACGATAATTAGATGGATCAAATAGAGTAATTCGCCTTATTCCTGACTTCCCTTGGATAAGTGCATTCCAAGAGTTTTCTACTCCTACTCCAAGGGGTGTAATGACTTCCATTCCTGTGATAACAGCGGCTTGCTTTTGCATTATATATTTCCACCTTTTTAATTAATTAGTAAAAGTAATATGTTACTATCACTGGCATTGAAACTTTGTCAAATGTTTTGGCAGAGTTCCTAATAGAGTTGCTGATACCTTGGTGGATAAGTGAGATGTAAAATTATTAAAGGACAAGCACCTATTTTTTGTTCCTAGAGATAAGAATAAAAAAAGCCCGTTTAACACGGGCTTTTTACTGTTATATTTATCCTCTTAAAAATTCCTCTACTTTTTCATATGCCTCGCTGTCAGTGTATTGCACTGGTGGGTGTTTAAAAAAGTAAGATGATGGTCCTAAGAGCGGTCCTCCTATGTTCCTGTCCAGGGCTATTTTGGCACATCTAATTGCATCTATTACAACTCCAGCTGAATTTGGCGAATCTTCAACAGAGAGTCTGAGTTCAATGTTCATTGGCACATCACCAAATAACCTGCCTTCCATCCGAATAAAGCAGATCTTGTTGTCTTTTAGCCATGGTACATAGTCACTTGGTCCAATATGGATATTTTCATCATCCAGCCTTTTTGCCGCTACAGCCTGTACTGCCTCTGTTTTTGAGATTTTTTTGGATTGTAGTCTTTCCCTGTTTAGCATGTTTAAAAAGTCGGTATTTCCACCCATATTTAATTGATACGTCTTGTCCAGTTTGACCCCTCTTTTCTTGAATAGGTCAGTTAAGGTCCTGTGCACAATAGTTGCACCTACTTGAGATTTTATGTCATCTCCTAGGATGGGTATGTTTTTTTCTTTAAAGCGGCTTGCCCATTCTTTATCACTGGCTACAAACACTGGAATGTTATTAATAAATGCCACATTGGCTTCAAGGGCGCATTCTGCATAGAATTTAGTGGCTTGCTCTGACCCCACGGGGAGATAATTTAAAAGCACATCAACGTCTCTTTCTTTTAAGATTGAGACAATATCTTCTTTTTCCAATTCCTTTTCATCTGACAGTAGGAAAGTATATTTATCTTCATAATTTTTCATGTGTTCGGACAGTCCATCTAAGACCTTGCCCATCTCTACCTTTACATCCTGTTTTGGAATATCATCAAAAAACACCTTGGTACAATTTGGCGGCTCAAATATGGCTTCTGATACATCTTTACCAACTTTCCTTTTATCAATATCAAATGCAGCTACCACCTTGATGTGCTCTGGTTTATATCCACCCATCTCTTGGTGCATAAGACCAATGGCATCTGCTAATCTTTGTGCATCACTGTAATAATATATTCCCTGTATTAGAGAACTGGCACAATTTCCAAGTCCTGCAATGGCAATATTTATACGCTTTTCACCGGCCATTTACCATCCTCCAGTAGGTTTCATCTTAAAAAAACTTAAATGAGCAATATTTCTATATTCTCATGAATTAAGCGGCTGCGCATGACTATAATAGGAGTTAATTACTAAAGTCAATTGTTTGAATGGTATTTTTCAATTATATTTAATATCCCATTTTTCCAGCCAATTGGTCCTTCACCTTTGACCCTTATCAGCCCTGGAAGGGAGATATTAGTAAACCCTCCTCCTTTTTTTTCAACTAAAATGGGTATATCCACCTCTTTTAGCATGGTAAGGTCATTTTTGCTGTCCCCACATCCAATTGTTATGATACTATCATTATATTTTTTTGTGTAGAGTTTTTTAAGTGTATTCACGCACAAGCCCTTGGATGCCCTTTTATCCATAATATGGTAAAACCTTCCACCAAAGATACATTTAAGTCCATATCTTGCGAGCTCTTCTTTTAATTTCGGCAAATATTTTTCATCTATTATTATTGTCTCGTCAAAATCCCTTTGTTTTGCGTTCCTGGCATCTTTTATGGAGAGTCCTGTTAGCCGTGAGACCTCTTTTGCAGTGAGATCCCCAAATCCTATAAATGGTAAGTTTGTATGTGATTTTATTTCTTTGAGAATGCTCTGAATTTTTTTATAGTCTTTACCTACAGAAACAATTGTGTAGCCAGTTGTCTTTTTTATTTCAAAGTAGTCTTCAAGTATTTTTTCTAGGGAAAAGTTAAAATATTTATGAGGGATATAAATACCACCTCCATTTTCTACAATAAATGGGTCTCGTATGCCAAGACGTTTTCTTATTTTTTCCTGTTCTGTTTTTGTCTTTGCTGAGGCAAATATAATTGGGATTTTATACTCTTTTATTTTTGGAATAACATCTAATACTGGGTCCATTGAAAAGGTGGTTAAGTCCATTATTGTGCCATCTATATCGGTAAATATCACTAGCTTAGCCATGGCCATTATTTTATAATAAATCTATCTATATTTTCTCCAACAATTTCCTTAAATTTTTCAAAATCAATTTCCTTTGGTGCCTTAATTAGTTTTGGTCTTGGGGGTTCATCACCAAGGTTTAAGAGTCCTTGCCTTTGAAGCTCTTCTAATATTAAATTTTTGGTTTCTTCTGGACATACATCACTGTGATATATTGAACCTAAAGATGATAGCAACATGTTGTTTATGTGCTCTTGCCCCTTATTTTCATGTAAATGTGGGTTTCTAGTCTCGATTTGAAGGATCTCAATGCCTTTAAATCCATTTTTATGATTACCTAAATGGGGAATATCTCCATATTCCTCGAATAATGACAATAGTTCCTGTGGTTCAATTGCATATCCAGAGGCATAAGGTATGGATTCTGCCAGACTAAGGGCCATTGCATGTTCTCCTGCATTTCCTGTCTTTATAACATCTGTTTCAAATCCACTTACAAAGGATATAAGTGAATTTAAACATCTATTTGTTATTTCTGATACCCTCCCCCATTTTTTGAAATAAAGTCCTTGTTCATGAATTTTAGGTTTATATCTCCAGAGTATTCTCACCATACACTGTTCGTATTTGGCAATATGAAGACCTGCTGCATATGCCCTTGCATATTCCAGGACGGTTCCTGGAAAATAATTATCTGCGTCAATAAATCCAAGATAATTTTTATTGAAAAATTTTGTTAGCAAAATACCAATTATCATTCCCTCTGCCTTTCCATCTCTTACAATTCCCTGTTCATCCAGTAAATCATCGTATCCTGCTTCTTGGAGCGCCCTGCTTATAACTGGATCCTTTTGATGTACTATTATTGCTCGTCTTTTGGAGAATTCACAAAATTGTTGAAGCGTCTCTTTTTCAAGTTCAAATCTGTTTATTGGACTTTTGTCACTATTTGATACAATAATTTTTAGACATTCATGTGGCACTCCGCTTATGCAATTTTCAAACAGTCTGAGTTTCTCATTTTTTGTGGGAATCACAATGGCCATCTGTTTCTGCATATCATGAATGATCGGTTCACTGATTTTTAATACTCCCCTTGCTTCATCTGTATCCTGATCTTCCATACCAGAATCAAGCTCTATTATTTTTTGCACATCTCTTAGAAGAACAGCTCCAAGCCTTTCTGTATATCTAAAGGTCTCTATCCTCATTATATTAATCCTCCTCTGGAATATATTTCTTCATCCTTGAACTGGCTTATGTTTTGTGTTAATCAATATCATAATAGTAACCATTTGTTTTTAACTCTCAAGTTTCTTTTACCTGAATTTTTTTTAAAAGGCAAATTAGGTGTATTGATTTTTTCTATAACATGATTAATAAATATAATAATACCCTAATTTTAAAAAGCCCATTTGGGAGAAAAATCTTAACTTTATCATGAGTTGAAACCTTAAACCAAGGGGGAGATTATGTGTTTAGTTGTATTTCCATTTAAAAAGGAAAATCCTCAAGTAGTTCTAAACAATGTTAAAATTGCCGCCGAGCACCCACGGGTGGAAGAGGTTTTGTGTGTAGGGGTAGAAAAGGAAGAGACTTATAGAAGCCTGGAGCAAAATATACCTACCGTAAAAATGGAGACCAATACAGAGATTAATTTAATACTGCAAGAAAGACTGGGAAATAAAAGGCCTGGTAAAGGCGATGGCATGAATACTGCCCTGAAGTATTTTTTAGAAGAAACAGATTTGGAAAGGATCTTGTTTTTTGATTCTGACATCACAACATTTGCTCCGCACTGGATCACAAAGGCATTAGAAGGAGCTGATATAGGTTATCCAGTAGTTAGACACTATTTTCCAAGGGCATCTACTGATGCTATGATAACCTGGATGATCACAAAGACAGGGTTTGCTTTACTCTGGCCCACATCCGAGCTTCCATGGATAGAGCAACCCCTTGGTGGAGAGCTATTGATGCATAGGTCTGTGGTAGAGAAGCTCTTTAAAGAAGAGGATGTCATTTCAAGGAGTGATTGGGGTATTGACACCATGTACACCTTTTACAGTGTAATGTATGGATTTCCCATGCTTGAAATTTATATCTCTGAAGGAAAACTACATAAGCTTTATGGTAAACTTACAGACTTAAAGACCATGTTGGTTGAGTGTTTTGATACAATTCAATCATTAAAGGATAAAACTTTTTCTTTAATGTCAAAAAATTCATCCATGGAAAATTTATCGGTGTGCAATGGAGGAATTGTCCATAGGGCGGAGCATCCCCATGAAGTCCCAGCAGATGTTTTTGAAAAAATAGGCTTTGATATTGAAGGCTCCATGACCCTTTTGATGGAAAATTGGACATCCAAAATGGAAGAGCTCTTGGACCTATTTCCAAGAAGGGTGAGAGATGGACTTTTAGCAAATAAGAAAGGACCTTCCTTTAGTTTTATGGATGAGCATACATGGAGAGAGACCTATTTTGTGCTGTTAGAGCATTTTGATGCAACAGATGAAGATTGGCAGGAACTTATTTTTAAACTCTGGACAAGCAGGGTCCTATGTTACACAACTACCATTGCTCTTCGCGGATACTATTTTGCTATGCGGTATTTGTATTCAATGATAGATAGATATATGAACTATTCAGCAAGGCAAATTATAAAAAAAATAAAAAGGGCCAAGAAAGATGAAAATAATTCTAGCACCTAATGCATATAAAGGTTCCATTTCTGCAAAGCATGCTGCTGATGTAATGGCAGAGGGGATTATATCTGAATTTCCCGATATTGAGATTGAGAAAGTTCCATTTTCAGATGGGGGAGATGGTCTTTTAGAAGTTTTAAGGGACATCTTTGATGGGGAAATTGTTGAGTGTACTGTAAAAGATCCCCTCTTTAGAGATATAAAATCAGAAATTTGTTTTGTTAAAAAGGATAGACTGGCAGCAATTGAAATGGCCAAGGCAAGTGGTATAGCCCTGTTAAAAGAGAGTGAAAAAGATCCTACAAAGACCACAAGTTACGGGACAGGTCAGTTGATAGAAAAGGCCTTGGATCTGGGAGCAAAAAAAATAATTGTGGGTATTGGGGGTAGCGCAACAAATGATGGTGGAATAGGGATGGCAGCTGCCCTTGGAATCAAGTTTTTAGATAAAGAAAAAAAAGAAATATTTCCCTGCGGTGGCAATCTCATAAAAATTAATGAAATTGACCTTACCAACCTAGACCCTAGAGTTAGAGATGTTGAAATTATAGTAGTATGCGATGTGGAAAATCCCCTTATTGGAGAAAATGGTGCTACCAGGGTATATGGCCCTCAAAAGGGTGCTACTGAAGAGATGATTGAATTGTTGGAAAAAGGTCTAATGAATCTTGCCTCTATTATTAAGACAAAACTTGGTATTGACGTCACTAAAATTCCAGGGGGTGGCGCCGCTGGTGGGATAGGCGCAGGATTTTATGCCTTTCTCGGTGCTAGTTTGAAAAAGGGGATTGAAGTAATGAAGGAATTAACTGGGCTAGAGGAAAAAATAAATGGTGCTGATCTTGTAATTACAGGTGAAGGAAAGCTGGACAATCAGATATTTTATGGAAAAGGCCCATATGGAGTTGCTGAGACTGCAAAAAAATATGGTGTGCCTTGCATTGCAATAGCTGGCGCAATAGATAAGGACCTTGATTTGGAGAAATTAGAACAAGTTGGAATTATATGTGTTTTTTCTATATGTCCCGCTCCCATTAGCCTGGATGAAGCTATGAGTTCTGTAAAAACTTATTTAAAAAACACTACTCGTCAGGTAGTTAAACTCTTTATGGTAGGAAGAAACAGATATAAGCGATCAGGGATTTTTTAATTAGTGTATTGGTGCATTGGTGGAAACCACTAACCAATATACCACTAACCAATAACTAATAACCAATATTCAAAAATAGAAAATACAAAGGAGGTGGAGAAGATGATAGTACCAGTTGTCTTGTGTGGAGGGTCTGGAACCAGACTATGGCCAAAGTCCAGAAAGTGGTTTCCTAAACAATTTATGCCCCTGGTAAATGACAGGACCATGTTGCAGGATACGGTGTTGAGGCTTGATGAATTAAACATAGAAACTCCCCCCATATTTTTGACAAATAAAGACCATAGATTTTTAGTTGTATCCCAGATATCTGAAATATCAAAGGACATAGGTGAGGTAATAATTGAACCTGAACCAAGAAGTACAGCCCCAGCAATCGCTGTTGCAGCATTTGAGGCCCAGTCAAATTATAAGGTCCCAACCCTTTTAGTACTTCCAGCTGATCACTACCTTGATAAAATTGACAGATTTAAAAAGGCCATTGAGCTTGGAGTTCGTCAGGCAAAAAAGGGAAGGCTTATTACATTTGGTATTGTACCCAATACCCCTGAAACTGGTTACGGATATATAAGAAAGGGAGACATGGTATCTGATGGTGTCTATTATGTGGACGCCTTTGTGGAAAAGCCAGATATAGATACTGCAAAAAAATATCTTGAGAGTGGTGATTATTATTGGAACAGCGGAATGTTTTTATTCAGAGCAGATTCCTATCTCTCAGAATTAAGGGAATTTGCACCAGATATTTATGAAAAGGCAAAAGAGGCATGGGAAAAAGGTAAAAGAAGGGACAAATTTTTGACATTAGATGAAGAAGCTTTTTGCGAATGTCGTGAAGATTCAATTGATTATGCTGTAATGGAAAAGACCAAAAATGCAGTAGTGGTTCCTCTGAATAGCCCATGGAGTGATGTTGGTTCATGGTATTCCCTTTGGGACATAGGTGAAAAAGACGATGATGGAAATGTGTTTAAGGGTAGTGTTGTTAGTGTGGATACAAAAGGATGTTATGTGGATGCACAAGATATTTTAGTTGGAACAGTTGGATTAGAAGATGAAGTTGTAGTTGTAACTAAGGACGCAATCTTGGTATCTAAAAAAGATAGGGTTCAGGAAGTAAAAAAGATAGTTGCTAAATTAAAGGAGCAAAATAGGGAAGAGGCATATCACCATAGAAAGGTCTATAGACCCTGGGGATCATACGAAACCCTTGAGATGGGTGAGAGGTATCAGGTAAAGAGGATTGTTGTAAATCCAGGTGCAATACTATCACTTCAAAAACACTTCCACAGGTCAGAGCACTGGGTGGTGGTCCAGGGTACAGGAAAGGTCACAAGGGATGATGAGGAGATATTATTGTCTGAAAACCAGTATGTGTATCTTCCCCTGGGATGTGTTCACAGGATTGAAAATCCAGGTAAGATACCTTTAGTTTTTATTGAAGTCCAGGTTGGTTCATATCTTGGTGAAGACGATATTGTAAGGCTCCAGGATGTATATGGAAGGGATAAATGATTTTTTATCTCATGCTTTATATCCTAGGTCTGAGGACTCTTTCCACAGACCTAGGGTGATTTTATTGAAAAAATATGGCTATATATCAATTGGATTTGGCCTTTGAAAAGGATAGTTTTTTGAGAATATCGTGCAGGATTACATAAGAGCATGGGGTTAGAAAAAGGGTAATAAAGGTGGCAAATAAGATTCCAAATCCTAGACTTATTGCCATTGGAATTAAAAATTTGGCTTGAATGCTCTTTTCCATTATCATGGGCACCAGACCAAAAAAAGTGGTAAGGGATGTCAATAAAACCGCTCTGAACCTTAACATTCCTGCTTTGACTGCCCTTTTTTCAGGATCTCCTGATAAGGAGTTTGCTGCATCAGTAAGCACTAGAGAATCATTTACAGCAACACCAGCAAGCCCTACCATCCCAAACATGCTCAAGATTGTTAAATTGAGCCCCATTATCATATGTCCAATTATTGCCCCTACAAAGCTAAAGGGTATTGCAAGCATGATAATAAATGGTTGTGTAAAGGATCGAAGTGGTATTGCGAGTAGGGTATATATGGCGAACATTGCAATAATAAATCCTTTTAATATGTCATGAAAGGACTCCTGTTGTTCCTTGCCCTCGCCTTCCATGGAAAAATATAGGTCATTATATTTTGCCATGAGCTTAGGCAAGATTGTCTTAACTACAAATTTCCTTATTTCACTTGCATTTGCAATATTTTCATCTACATCTG
>JAMOQN010000156.1 GCA_027063985.1 Desulfohalobiaceae bacterium | reverse complement strand
AGATTGCCTGGACTAGATGGTAGAAAAATGAGCAAGAGCTATGGAAATGCAATCTTTTTAAAAGAGGATTTTGATTCTGTTAGAAAAAAGGTCTTTTCCATGGTGACAGATACAAATAGAAAAAGGCTGAAAGACCCTGGTGATCCCAAAAATTGTAATTTATTCCCGCACTTAAAGATTTTAGATCCTGAGGGAGATTTATCAGAGGTCATAGATGGATGCAAAACTGCAACAAGAGGGTGTACTGATTGCAAAAAATTGCTTTTTGAAAAAATGACAGCCCTTTTAGAGCCAATTCAACAAAAAAGAAGAGAACTCGAGAAGAATACAGAAATAATGGATATATTACAAGAAGGTACAAAAAGGGCACGCCAATATGCCCAAAAGACCATGCAAGAGGTAAGGGAAAAGATAAATCTGGTTTATGGATAAAAGAATGTTAAAGTCTTTTAGCTAAAAAGGCTTGCTCCCTTGATTAGCAAGCCTTTTTATTTTTTAACAAAAAATTTTACCCCCTATCCTGTTCTCCTTTTTCAGGTGGTCTTTGACTTTGCTTTCTGAAATCGTGCAAGCTGGCGATTAGTCTAACCTACTAAAAGATGCATCTTTAGATGATTTCTTCGATTGAATTATTTTCTCCCACAATCACCACTGTTGGCTTGTGTTTTTCAATTTCCTCTCCACTTAAATAAGTGTAGGCAGCTATAATTACTTTATCTCCAACAGATCCTTTTAAAGCTGCTGCACCATTTAAACAAATCTCACCTTCTTTGCCTTCTATTACATAAGTGGTAAGCCTGTTTCCATTTGTAATATTATATACATCTACTTGTTCGTAAGCCTTTATTCCTGATGCCTTTAGTAATTTTGGACAAATACCTATTGAGCCTCTATAATTGACATTGGCTTCTGTAATAGTGGCATTGTGGATTTTGGCCTGCAAAAAACATCTAAACGCCATTTTATTTTTTCACCTCCAACATAATATTATCAATTAATCTGGCTTTTCCAAGATAAATTGCAACTGCTAGTATTGCTCTATCTTTGATCTTTTGAACAGGCTTTAATTTATCTGGATCCACTATTTCAATATAATCTATTTCACCAGAAGGGATATTTTCCATATAACACTCAGTTAATTTAGAAATGATGGATTCACTATCTATAAGCCCTTTTTTAACCCATTTTTGGGCCTTTTGCAGTCCTTTATATATTTGTGAAGCCTCTTTTCGTTCTTTTTCTGTTAAATAAGCATTCCTAGAACTCATGGCAAGCCCGTCTGGTTCTCTCACAATGGGCCTACCAACGATTTTTACAGGGATATTAAGGTCTTCCACCATTTTTTTGATAATAACCAGTTGTTGATAATCCTTTTCTCCAAAAACTGCAATGTGGGGATTTATTAAATTAAAGAGTTTTAAAACAATTGTACATACGCCCTGGAAATGACCAGGCCTACTTTTCCCGCACAGATACTGGGATAGTTTTGGAGAATTTACCCAAGTACAGTGGTCGTCAGTGTACATATCATTTTTTTCTGGGGCAAAAAGATAGTCCACCCCAACTTCTTCAGCAAGGTTTTTGTCCCTCTCAAAGTCCTTGGGATATCTGTTGAAATCTTCCTTTGGTCCAAATTGAGTGGGATTAACAAACAATGAAACAAAGACTATGTCTGAGTTTTCTCGTGCCCATCTCATGAGAGAGAGGTGCCCTTCATGGAAGTATCCCATTGTTGGGACAAAGGAAACTACTTTATCAGAACATCTAAGTTGCATGGTAAGATCTTGAATTTGTTTTGGATCTTTTATAATTTCCATATCAATCCCCATGTGTTGTAAGTATTTTTTGGAATACTACATTTATGTTATGGTTTTTAAGAGGTCAAGTAAGTTTTTTGATGAATGTTAATTTTTTTGGTGCGGTGTAAGGAGTAATGAGTAAATATTTATAGTGAACTACTCCGCCCTTACGGAGGGAGC